>LWDI01000096.1:6042-6548 GCA_002083475.1 Proteobacteria bacterium SG_bin5 | reverse complement strand
CCCAGCGCCGCGAGCCCCGCCCCGATCGCGACCGCGCGCGCGGCGCGTCCCCCCGCTTGCGCCGCGAGCGCGGCGGCGCCAAGCGCGCCGAGCAGCAACAGCGCGAGCCGCCAGACGGCCGCATCAGGCAGCGCGAACCACGAGGCGATCCCCGCCCCCAAAGCGACCGGCGCCCAAAGGAAGAGCCGATCGGCCTCCCCCTCCAGCCGTGTCTCGAGCGCCAGTCGCGCGCGCGCGATCGCTCGGCGGAGGCCGNNGCCGATTTGAAGCGCGGGAAAGCCCGTGCTAGAGGCCGCCGCGCCGGTTCCGGCCATTTTTCTTCTGATGGAGCAGCCGCGCTTGGGCGCCGATCTCACCCCTGTCGTCACGCGTTTCGCCCCGTCGCCGACGGGCTATTTGCACATCGGCGGCGCGCGTACCGCCTTGTTCAATTGGCTGTTCGCGCGCGCGCATGGCGGCCGGTTCCTGCTGCGGATCGAGGATACCGATCGCGCGCGATCGACCGA
>LWDI01000096.1:0-5975 GCA_002083475.1 Proteobacteria bacterium SG_bin5 | reverse complement strand
TTCGCCCGCGCCGCGCGCCATGCCGAGGTGGCGAACGCGATGCTCGCCAGTGGCCACGCCTATAAATGTTTCGCCAGCCCCGAGGAACTGACGGCGCTGCGCGAGGCGCAAGCGGCGGCCAAACAGCCGATCCGCTATGACGGGCGCTGGCGCGATCGCGATCCGGCCGAGGGCGGCGACAAGCCCTTCGTCGTGCGCCTCAAGGCGCCGCGCGAGGGCGCGACCACGATCCATGATCGCGTCCAAGGCGAAGTCACCGTCCAGAATAGCGAGATCGACGATTTCGTCCTGCTCCGTTCCGATGGCACGCCCACTTACATGCTCGCGGTGGTGGTCGACGATCACGACATGGGCGTGACTCATGTCATTCGCGGCGATGATCACCTGAACAACGCGTTTCGCCAACTCCCCATCATCAAGGCGATGGGCTGGCGCGAGCCGATTTACGCGCATGTGCCGATGATTCACGGCCAGGATGGCGGCAAGATGTCGAAACGCCACGGCGCGGTGGGGGTCGATGCCTATCGCGACGAACTCGGCATCTTGCCCGAGGCGCTGTTCAACTATTTGCTGCGGCTCGGCTGGGGGCATGGCGATGCCGAAATCATCAGCCGTGAACAAGCGATCGCCTGGTTCACGCTCGATGGCGTCGGCCGCAGCCCGGCGCGGTTCGACCAGAAGAAGCTCGAAAACCTCAACGGCCATTATCTGCGCGAGGCCGATGACGCGCGGCTGGCGGCGCTGGTGGCCGATCGCCTGCCCTTCGCGCCCGACGCGGCGCAGCAGGATTTGCTGCGCCGCGCCATGCCCGCGCTGAAGCCGCGCGCGGCCAATCTCAACGAACTCGTCGCGGCGACCGCTTTTCTTTTCGCCCAGCGTCCGCTGGCGCTCGAGCCCGACGCGGCGGCCCTGCTCGACGCCCCGGCGCGCGGGCTTCTCGCCCAGGCTCAGGCGGCGCTTGACGCGGTTGCAGCATGGGATACGTCGAATTTGGAAGACGCGGTGCGTAACGTGGCGCAAGCCGCTGGCGTAAAGCTGGGGCAGCTGGCCCAGCCACTGCGCGCGGTGCTCACGGGTCGCAAGACCTCGCCGGGGATTTTCGAAGTGCTCGAACTCCTCGGGCGCGACGAGGCCCTGGGGCGCATCGCCGATCAAATCGCCGATCCGGCCGACCTGGCCGACGAGACCAAGAAGGAGCAGGACGCATGACCGAAACCGCCAAGCTCACCGCCGCCGGCGCCGAACATGACTATGTTGTGCGCGACGGAACGATCGGCCCCAAAGTCATCGATATTCGCAAGCTTTATGCGCAGACCGGGATGTTCACCTTCGACCCCGGCTTCACCTCGACCGCGAGCTGCGAATCGGCGCTGACCTATATCGATGGCGACGAAGGCGTGCTGCTCCACCGCGGCTATCCGATCGGCCAGCTCGCCGAACGATCGAGCTTCATGGAAGTCTGTTATCTGCTGCTCAACGGCGCGCTGCCGACGCAGGACGAGCTCGACCAGTTCGTTTACACCATCACCCGCCACACGATGCTGCACGAACAGCTCGCGACCTTCTATCGCGGCTTCCGGCGCGACGCGCACCCGATGGCGGTCATGTGCGGCGTGGTCGGCGCGCTCTCGGCCTTCTACCATGATTCGACCGACATCACCGATCCGCACCAGCGGATGATCGCGAGCCACCGGTTGATCGCCAAGATGCCGACGATCGCGGCGATGGCGTATAAATATTCGCTCGGCCAGCCCTTCATGTATCCCAAGAATTCGCTGAGCTATACCGGCAATTTCCTGCGGATGACCTTCGGCGTGCCCGCCGAGGAATATGAAGTGAACCCGGTCGTCGAGCGCGCGCTCGACCGGATCTTCATCCTGCACGCCGATCACGAGCAGAACGCCTCGACCTCGACGGTGCGGCTCGCGGGCTCCTCGGGCGCCAACCCCTTCGCGTGCATCGCCGCCGGCATCGCTTGCCTGTGGGGTCCGGCGCATGGCGGGGCGAACGAGGCCGCGCTCAACATGCTGCGCGAGATCGGCACCCCCGATCGCATCCCGCATTATATCGAGCGGGCGAAGGACAAGAACGATCCCTTCCGCCTGATGGGCTTCGGCCACCGCGTTTATAAGAATTACGACCCGCGCGCGACGGTGATGCAGCAGACGGTGCGCGAAGTGTTCGCGTCGCTGGGCGTCAACGATCCGGTGTTCGAAACGGCGCTCCAGCTCGAGGAGTTGGCGCTGAAGGACGATTATTTCATCGAGAAGAAGCTCTTCCCGAACGTCGATTTCTATTCGGGCGTGATCCTCTCGGCGATCGGTTTCCCGACGACGATGTTCACCGCTTTGTTCGCGCTCGCCCGCACCGTCGGCTGGGTCGCGCAGTGGAACGAGATGATCGCCGATCCCGAACAGAAGATCGGCCGCCCGCGCCAGCTCTACACGGGGCCGACGCAGCGCGATTACGTGCCGATCGGCGAGCGCTAAGCGGGTGAAGCGCGCCCTCGCGATCATCGGCGCGCTGATGGTCGCGATGGGCTTGCTGTGGGTGTGCCAGGGGCTCGGCTGGGTCCATTGGCCGCCCGAAAGCTTCATGCTCGATCAACGCCCCTGGGCGTGGCGCGGGGGCGTGGTGGCGGCGATCGGGGTCGGGCTGATCGTCTTCGCCCGGCGGCGATGACGCCGGCTTAGTAATGGAACCGGCACTGGGCGATCTCCAGCGCCTGTTCGGGCGGCCTGCCGACCAGGCGATAGACCAGCCGATCCTCCGCCGTCAGCCGCCGCGACCACCAGCCGGCGAGATCGCCCTTGAGCGGCTCGGGCTTGCCCCGGCCCTTGAACGGGGTGCGGCGGCATTCGTCGAGCAGCGCGTTCAGCTTCGCCGAAATCTTGGGATCGCTCGCGACCCAGTGTAGATATTGGTCCCAGGCGAGGTCCGAAAAGACCAGCTTCACGCCGCGTCGGGCTCGATCAACTGGCGTTCGGTCCCCCGTCCCGCGTCGAGTTGCGCGATCGACTCGCGCAGCGCCCGCGCATTGGCGGGGGTGGAGAGCAGATGCAGCGTTTCGCGGATCGCGTTCCACGTCTCGAGCGAGACGATCACCGCCGGCTTGCCGCTTTTGCGGGTGACGATGACTTCCTCATGATCCTCGACCACGCGGTCGAGCACGTCCTTCAAGCGCGCGCGCGCGTCGGTATAGTTCAGGACTTCCATCGCCGGGCTCCTCGCGCCAGCGATATGTACGTTCGGCTGTACGATAACAAGCCTGTCGGCGTCGCCGATTACCGCCCCGGCAGCCAAAAAGTGAACCGCGCCCCCTGCCCCGGCGCGCTGTCGACCGTCAGATCGCCGCCCATCGCCCGCGCGAGGCGCCGCGCGATGTAAAGTCCAAGCCCGCTGCCGCCGGGCTCGCTCGGGTCGACGCGCTCGAATTTTTCGAAGATTCGCGCCTGATCCTCGGCGGCGATGCCCTTGCCCTGATCGGCGACGACCACGCGCGCGCGCCCGTCTTCGATGTCGCCGCGCACCCATACCATCGCGTCGGCGGGCGAATAGCGCACCGCGTTGCCGATCAGATTGACCATGATCTGGAGCGCGCGCCGGAATTCGCCGGTCGCCGGCAGCGCCTCGGTGGGGGCGGGCTTGTCGATCCGCACCCGACGCTCGGCGGCGCGCGACTGGAGCAGCCCGGCCGCGCGGCGGGCGACATCGGCCAAATCGATTGCCTCGGCGGCGGGACGAAAATCGGGGCGTTCGATCGCTTGTAGATCGACCAGATCGTCGACCAGCGCGAGCAGATGCCGCCCCGCCGAGGCGATGTCGGCGGCATAATCGGCATAATCCTGGCGCAGCGGCCCCTCGGCCTGCGCGTGAATGCTATCGGCATGCGCGATGATCCGCCCGAGCGGCAAGCGCAAGGCGGCGTCGAGCCGCTCGGCGAAAGCGGGCGCGGGGGGCGCCGCGTCGCGCTCGGTCACCGCGCCGTCGATCCCCGCGAAGCCGCCCATCGCATCGCCCAGCGGCGCGGCGCACAGCGTGACCTTCACCCCCGTGCCGCGCAATTCGGCGGGTTGATCGATCAGCCGCTCGCGCATCGCCAAAGCGCCGAGCATCGGCACCGCGCCGTGGCGATCCTCCTCCAGGCGGAACAGCCGGGTGAGCGGCTGGCCGAGCAGCGCCTGTGGATCGAGCCCATGGCGCGCGAGCGCCTCGGGCGAGACATGGCTCAGCCGCAGGGCCGCGTCGGTCGCGAAGCGCCAACTGCCCTCGACCGCGACGAAATCGGCGAGCCGGTCGCCCCCCATGTCGCCGCGCCACGGCCGCCGCGGGCGCCAGCCGGTGATCGCGAGCCGCACCCCCGTCGCGCTCGGCTCGGCGCGAACCCACATGTCGATATCCTCATCGCCCTCGGCGACCACCACCGCGCGGCTCACCAACACGCCGAGCCGCTGCGCCAGCCGCGCGAGCCGGGCGAGCGCGGGCACCGCGAGCGGCGCGCCGACTCCGCCGCCGGCGCGATCGTTGAGCGCGCTCAGCCGATCATCGGCCTGCACCAGCCGCCCTTGCGGGTCGAGCTGGCCGCGCACGATCGGCAAGGCGGGATCGATCAGATTCACCGCAGCGCCCTGGCGAGTTGCACGAGGCTCGCGCGGAAATCGGGATGGAGCGCGAGCGGCGCGAGCGCGGCGCGCGCGTCGGCCACCGGCACCGCCAGGATCGCGGGAAGCTGATCGGCGAACGCCTCCAAATCGCGGCTCGGCTCGCTATCGGCGAGCACCAGCCCGATCCGCGCGATGGCGGGCCGCTCGAGCCCCGCCGCGCGCAGCGCGAGCCAGAAGCGATCGGGCACGGGATCGAGCACCATGTCGCGCACGCTGTCATAATCCAAGCCCAACGCCTGGGCGAGCAAGGCGATGGCGAGCGCCACCCGTCGATCGCCGAACGCCTCGACCAGCAACGCGCCGAGCTCGCTCGTCGGCGCGCCGAGCGCGACCGCGAGCCGCATCGCCACCGCCTCGAGCCGCTCGCCCTCGTCATGGCTTGCGAGCGCGCGCAACGCCGCGTCGGTGAGCGCGGCGTCGATCGCGGCTTGATCGCCCCCGGCGCAGGGCGCGAGTTCGGTGCGCAGCACGGCGGCGGCGGCCCAAACGAGCCGGTGATGGCATTCGGCGGGCAGATCGCTGTGGCGCGGCTTGGCGAGCCCGTCGCGCCGCTTCGCCTCGGCGACCATCAAGGCGCTCGCGAGATTGCTGACCGCCGCGCGCGGATGTTCGACCAAGCGGACGATCAGGCTCGGCCGATCGCCACCCTCGGGCGCGGGCGGCACCAAGGTATCGGCGAGCACCGCCTGGCGCGCGCGGCCGATCATCTCGCGCATCAGCTCGCGCTCGGCGAGCAGCCCGGCGGCGGACAAGGTCGGATAGACGCTGGGGCCGCGTCGTTCGAGCAGCAGCGCGGGCTCGGGCGCGCCGCGCTCGGCAAGCAGCCGGCTCGCCGCGTGGCGCAGCTCCTGCTCGATCAGGCCGCATTGGCCCGCGAAAGTCTCATGCACCAGCGCGCGCGCGCGGTCGCTCAGCCGCCAGGCGTCGGGCACGCCGAGATCGTCGACCGCGGCGGCCAGCCGGCGATCGGCGCTCACGTCATCGCTTGCCCCGCGCGCGAGCAAGCGGCCGGCGTCCACGCGAACGCCCTCGTCGATGTCGCCTCGATCGACCGACATGAGCCCAGGCCTAGGGAAACAAGATTAAATTCAGGCTAAGCCTTTTCGCGAGCCGTCTCAATGGCCTCGGCCAGCGCGGCGCCGGCATAAAGCGCGCTCGCGACGAGCCCGGCGAGGGCTTGGCCGGTCGCGACGAAGGGCAGCAGCAGCAACGGATAAGCCGCCGGGCTCGGCCACCAGCGCCGCTCGCGCGCGACGGGGACCGCGCGTTCGAGCAAGCCGCCGAGCCCGATCAGCGTGGCGGCGGCGATCG
>LWDI01000095.1 GCA_002083475.1 Proteobacteria bacterium SG_bin5 | reverse complement strand
TGGCGACACGTCACGGTCCCTCTTCTGGCACCATCCAGCTGCGCGCCGCTGACCGCAGCCATATTGTAAGCTACTGTATTTAAACGAAAAATACCCGTAGACCGTTCGGCGCGGTCCGCAGGCATTCGGGGCTTATCGGGGGCCTGTGGGGGCTCGTTTGGGGGCTCGCCTTGGGGCTTCTGGATCACCCAGCCGCCGCAGCGCGAAGGGTGTCAAGGTGGTCGCTCCACCACTGCATCATCTCCACGCGAGTTCTCCAATAGCTCGCGCGGTTGTACGTCGCCCGAATTGCATTCTGATCCTGTGACCTGCTCCCCTTTTCTCCTCCACTCATAAGTAGAGTCCGGGGTTGTCATGGTGCCCCTCGGGGCCGGGTTGCACAAGCCGCCTGGCAGCATCGGCGGGTGTCATCCCGCCTATCCCGCTATGCGGCCGCACAAGGTTGTAGTCGTCGCGCCAGGCCCGGAGCACCGACCGCGCATGGCCGAGCGACGCGAACAGGGTCTCGTTCAGGCACTCGTCGCGCAGCCGGCCGTTGAAGCTCTCGACGTAGCCGTTCTGCTGCGGCTTGCCCGGCGCGATGTAATGCCACTCGATCTGCCGGTCCTGCGCCCATCTGAGGATCGCGAGGCTGGTCAGCTCGGTGCCGTTGTCGCTGACGATCATCAGCGGCCGGCCACGCTCGACGATGATCGCGTCCAGCTCGCGGGCGGCGCGGCCCGGCTGCGGGCACCAGGCGGCGCTCGACCGGCTGACGGAAGTGGTGATCGTCTATGTCCTCCGCCGCTTGATCGACGAAGGCGCACGCTATGGCGGACTGCTGGCGGGCCTCGCTCACCCGTCGCTCGCGCGCGCGCTGACCCTGATCCACGAGCGCCCTGGCGATGACCTCTCGCTGGAGCGCCTGGCCGCCGCGAGCGCCATGTCGCGCAGCTCGTTCGCCGCCACCTTCCGCAGGGTACTCGGACAAACGCCGGGCGAGTATGTTCAGGGCTGGCGATTGCGCCTCGCCCGCGACCAGCTCGCGAACGGCAAGCCGCTCAAGCGCGTCGCGGTCGAACTTGGCTATTCGAGCCCCGCCGCATTCTCCCGTGCGTTCGCAACCTATCACGGCCATGCGCGATTGAGGTGCCGATCCAGTCGCGAGCCGCTTCGGACCGCGTCACCGCACGGAGAACGCAATGTCTGCCGACCGCATCCTTTCCACGACCCTGCAGGCGTATACCCGCTACGGCCTCTACCTCGCGCTTCCGATCGTCTATGCGTGGTTCGGCGGAATGAAGTTCACCAGCTACGAGGCCGAAGGATTGGTGCCGCTTGTCAGCAACAGTCCACTGCTGTCCTGGTTCTACGATCTGTTGTCCGTCCGCGACTTCTCGACCTTCCTAGGGGTGCTGGAACTGAGCATCGGCGCGCTCATCCTGAGCGGCCTGGTTCGGCCAGTTGCCGGCGTGATCGGCGGCCTGCTGTCGGCCGGCCTCTTCGTCACGACGCTGAGCTTCATGGCCTCGACGCCCGGCGTGTTCGAGCCGACCGCGGGAGGCTTTCCGGCGATCAGTGTTGCGCCGGGTCAGTTCCTGCTGAAGGACGTCGGCCTGCTCGCGGCCTCGCTCTGGATCGCCGCGGACTCATACGATCGCTGGCGGCGCCATCTTGCGCGCTAAGCGGTTAAGCCGCCACTGACGCGAGAACTCATTGAGCGACGTTGCCAGCGACCTGTTTCCCACCTGCGCGACGACTTGTGCAGGGTCGAAGCGGCCGTGATAAGCTGACCCGCTGATGGATACCGGACTGATCCAAGCTTTGCTGATCGGACTTCTGTCCGGGATGGGTCTCTTGGCGGGAGCGGCTTTTGCCGTGTTCGTTCCCCTGTCCCATTCCCGCATCGCGTCGGTGGTGGCGGTTGGCGCGGGGCTCCTCCTCGCCGCGGCAAGTCTCGAGTTGATCGACAAGGCAGCGATGGATGCCTCGCCCATCGCGGCGGCAGTGGGATTTTGCCTGGGCGCGGCGGCCTTCAGCCTGGTCAATCTCGCGCTACGGCGTTGGGGTGCGGAGCGGCGGAAACGGTGCGGCGAGTGCGTCCGGCAGCCGAGCGAACAGGAAGTGGCGGGCAGCGGCCTCGCCATCGCGATCGGCTCCATCCTGGACAACGTCCCGGAGTCGATGGTGCTGGGCTTCGCCGTGCAAGCGGGTGAAGACCTGTTCACTGCTCTGCCCTTGGTGATCGCTTTTGCGCTGGCCAATGCGGTCGAGGGGCTGACGAGCGCGTCCGGAATGCTTCAGGCGCGCCGCAGCCGGCGTTACGTGTTCACCATCTGGGGGTTCGCCGCACTTGCAGCTGCCCTATCAGCGGCCGTCGGTTGGATGATCTACACCGGTGAGGAAACGCATCGCGCCTGGCTGCAAGCCTTTGCGGCGGGTGCGCTTGTCGCGCTGGTGCTGGAGACGCTCGCGCCCGAGGCGGTACACAAGATGGCGCCATGCGCCGGCCTGCTCGGTGCGATCGGCTTCGCGCTTTATCTCGCACTGGTTGGTTGAACATGTCGGGAGCGGGTCTGCGCTAGACTGCGGTGTTGAGGATCGCAGGTGGCAGGCTTTCCGCATCCAGCTCGAAGCCGCCGAACCGAAGTTCGCCTTGTGGATCGATCACGATGAACCACGGGGTCCCGCCCGTGCGATAATCGCGCATCAGGGACGATTGATCGCCGTCGCGTGGATCGTGGCCAAACGGAAGACGAAGCCGGTAGCGCGCCTGGGTCGATGTCAGCTTGTCTTGTGTGTTTACGTCCTCTCCTTCGAACACGGTCTGGATAACGGCGAAGCGCGCCGGTCCGGCGCCGAGCGCGTCGACCAATCTCGCGAGCGTCGGAAAGCCGTGAACGTGGCAGCCCGCGCACCAATGCTGGAAGCAGAACAGGATCCGCCATCGCGCGCCGAGTTCGGCGAGCGTGAGCGGCGGCCGCGCGCGCCCCTCACCGTCGATCCAGAACGGGACCCGAAGCTCCGGCGCCTTCATGACTTGCCTTATTCGGCCGCCTCGGCGCGACGCGGGAGTCGCCAATTGGGCCGGAGAAAGTGACAGGTATAGCCGTTCGGAATCCGCTCCAGATAATCCTGATGTTCGGGTTCCGCCTCCCAGAAATCGCGGGCGGGCTCCACTTGTGTTACCACCTTGCCGGGCCAAACTCCCGACGCTTCCACGTCCGCGATGGTGTTCTCGGCCTCCGCGCGTTGCGCATCGGTCGTGTAGAAGATCGCCGAGCGGTAGGAGTCGCCAACATCATTGCCCTGGCGGTTCTTGGTGGTCGGATCGTGAATCTGGAAGAAGAACTCGAGCAGCTCACGGTAGCTGATCGTGGCGGGATCGAACTGGATCTCGATCGCTTCGGCATGGCCGGCATGGTTGCGGTAGGTGGCGTTGGGAACATCACCGCCCGTATAGCCGACCCGCGTCTTCAGGACGCCGGGCCGCTTGCGGATGAGGTCCTGCATGCCCCAGAAACAGCCGCCCGCCAGAACGGCGCGTTCGGTCATCGCCATCACGCCGTCTCCGCCTGCTGCTTGTCGCTGAACAGGTGCAGCAGCTCGCCATAGCCCTGCGCCTCCATCTCCTCGCGCGGCACGAAGCGCAGCGAGGCGGAGTTGATGCAATAGCGCATGCCGCCGGCGTCGCGCGGCCCATCGGGGAAGACATGACCGAGGTGGCTGTCGCCATGCTTGGAGCGGACTTCGACGCGCCGCATGCCGTGGCTGCTGTCTTCGCGCTCAACGACATGCTCGGCCATGATCGGCTTGGTGAAGCTCGGCCAGCCGCTCTTCGATTCGAACTTGTCCGAGGACGCGAACAGTGGCTCGCCCGAGACAATGTCGACGTAAATGCCCTGGCGCTTCTCATTCACGTGCTCGCCCGTGAACGGCCGTTCGGTGCCATCCTCCTGCGTAACCCGGAATTGCTCGGGCGTGAGGCGACGAATCGCTTCAGGATCGCGCGCGTAGCTGGTGTTCATGACTCTGCTCCGGAATTGCTAGATGCTTGGTTAAACGATCGCCGTGATGGAGGAGTTTCGTGCGTGCTTCCTGAGTGCGCTCGACCGAACCACCAGAACGACGAGGCGGATGTGACCATGGAGAGCGGATAACCAGCCGGTCTAAGCCAAATGGTGGTTCGGCTCAGATGTCTGCATCGCTGCCGGTGTAACCCGGAGTAAGCCCGCGCCATCTGGATCGCGACGTACGCTCGTCGGCACTCCAAAGCTTAGTCCAGCGACGAACGTCTGCTTACCGCCTCCGGTACGACTAACGCGAACGACCGGTATGGGCGCAAAGTCGACCTCAGCGGCGGAGCTGCACGGAAATTTCCCAATGATCTGAGTGCCCATCATATTCATGCCGGGCGGGCCACCGCTTTGTGGCCAGGTGCGAGATAGGTGCGTGGCGGTGGGGCCAGCTACGTCCTAGCGCCGCCCGCCGACCGGACGCTCGCAAGCCAGTTCATGAACCTGCGCGTCGCGGACATCGCCGCGAGCCACCGCGACTGGAGCGCCCGCGGCGCCGAGTTCCTGACGCCGCCGATCGCCAAGGCGGGCGAGATCCGCTGCTACATCCGCGACCCGGACGGCTATCTCATCGAAGTGGGACAAGCGACATGAGCGACGATGCCGATCTTCTGAAGCTCGCGGCTGCAACGCGCCCGCACGATCCCAAGGACGCGCCGCACTATCCGTTCAACCCGCCGCTTCCCTTCGCGGAAGACGCGCTCGAGCCGCTGATGAGCGCCGCGACGGTGCGCGTGCAGCGAGCGATGCACCAGCAGTACGCCCGGCTGCTCAACGCGGCGCTCGAGCGCCACCCGCATCTGCAAGGCGTCTCCGTGGAGTCGATCGTGCGCCGCGCGGGCGAACTCCCCGCGCTCGAACGCGCGCTGATCCACGACGCGGCCGCCGGGCACGCTAACCATCAGTTCTTCTGGAAGATCCTGAAGCCTGGCGGCAATGGCGGGGCCGGGCCGGAGGGCCGCCTCGCTGCGCACATCGCGCGCGACTTCGGCTCGGTGGAAGAGCTGAAGCGCCGCTTCAACGCGATGGCGCTGGGGCTGCCGGGCCCGGGCTGGGCGTATCTGTCGGTCGATCCGGCCAATGGCGCGCTCGCGCTCGACGCGCTTGCCGGCAACGGCAGCATCATGGACCTCGGCAAGCCCGGCGTGATGATCTGCGACATGTGGGAGCACGCCTATCTCCTCGACCATGGGCCCGACCGCGCCGGCTGGCTCGACGCCTTCTGGCAGCTGGTCGACTGGGAGGTGATCGGGAAGCGGCTCGAGCTGTTCTACGGTGGCGGCACCCACGCCTGAGCCGGTGCTTGACCTCGGCGCCGCCTCGCCGACGCTGCTCGTCAGCCTGGCGATTGTCACCGCCGCTGGGCTGCTCGCGCTCGCCAGCCTCGTAAAGCTGCCCCGTTCGATCATGCTGTTCGCCGGCGGCGTCGGCGCGGGGCTGCTCGCGGGGAGCCCGCGCGACGCACTCCCGCCGACGCTGCTCCTAGGGCTGCTGCTGCCGCCCTTGCTCTATTCCGCCGCGGTCCGGCGCTCGGTCGAGCTGGTGCGCGAGCTCGCGGGGCCGGGGCTGCTGCTGGGAGCGGTGCTGCTCGTCGCGACCGCGCTCGCTGGAGCCGGCGCGGTCGCCGGGCTCGCGCCGGAGCTCGGCTGGGCGGGGGCGGCGCTGCTCGGCATCCTCGCCAGCGTTTCCGACACGCGGCTCGCCGACGAGCTCGGGCACGCGGACAAGGTGCCGCGGCGCATCGCCGAAATCCTCGAGGCGCAGAGCGTCGTCGCTCCCGTGCTGCTGCTCAGCGCCTTCCTGATCATCTCGAAGGCGGCGGGCGGCGCGCCGCCCAGCGCCGAGACGGTGCTCCGGACGCTGCTCGCGGATTGGCTCGGCGGCGCCGTGCTCGGGCTCGCGCTCGGCTTCGCGGTGCTGCGTCTGCGCGGCGCGCTCGACACCGCCCCCATCGAGACCGCGCTGTCCTTCGCCACGCCCTTCGCTGCGGCCGCCGCGGCTCAGCTGCTCGGCATCGCGGTGGTCACGCCAATCATCGTGGCCGCGCTTGTCATCAACCGCGGAGGCATCGACCGCCGGACGGGAGCCACCAACAGCTCGCCCGAGGCGCGGGTGATCGCGCGCAACTTCTGGCGCGAGGCGGCGCTGCTGTTGTCGAGCCTGCAGTTCCTGCTGTCGGGGTTCGCGCTGCCCGGCGCGGTCGCCGAGCTTGGCGACACCTCGCTTGCAATGCCCGCGCTGCTCGCGGCCGCGCTGCTCGCGGCGGCGCAGCTTGCCGTGGCGCTGATCACCCCCGTCGGCGCGCGCGGGCTGCGCCCCCGCCTTGTGCTCGCGGCGCTTCCGGGACGGTCGGCGCTCGCACTGCTCATCGTGCTCGCGATTCCCGAGACTGGTGCGGACGGCGAGCGGTTCCTGGCGCGCGACACGGTGCTGGTCACCGTCGTGTTGTTCGTGGTCGGCTCGGTTATTGTTCAGTGGCTGTTCCTTGGCCCGCTGCTGCGCCGGCTCGGCTATGACGCACCTGATCCGTCGGCCAAGGAGCAGGCTGCAGCGGTCGACCGGGCGCTCGCTGGCGCCGACGGGCGTGATGCAGGCGCGGTCGCGGCGACGCGATTGCGCCTGCTAAAGTTGCGTCGCGCTGGCGCGATTGACGACGCCGCGGCGCTCGACGGCCAGGACCGGCTCGACTTCGCGCGGTGCGCGAGGGCGCGGCTGGAAGGTGTGGAGCCGCAACCCGCTCAGTCCAACTGAAGTGCACGCCGGAGCTTAACCTAGAGGATCGTGGCCGACATTCGAGGTCGGAAAGAATGGCGCAAGGTCGGCCGAGCATGACGACCGGCGATTGTCGGCTCAATCAGCCCCTTCGGCGTTCGGCTGCGCTGGTGCGGGTTTCGCCGTCGCGCCGAGCGGCGGATAGCCGTTCACATAGACCCAGTCGTTTGCCTTGGCCGGAACGTGGCAACCCAGGCACTCGGCCTTGTAGTCGACAGTGGTCGTCTGCAGCGGGCGGTCGGCGTCGAACCAAGCCCAGCCCCAGCCGTCGCCCCACAGCTTGTTGCCCGGATAGCGGCCCTTGCTGTCCTTCACCATCAGGAACCAGCCGACAAGGTCGCCGGCGCTGCTGACTTGGCCGGTGGTCATCTCGGCCCCCACGCCGTGGAACACCTCCTTGACCAGGATCGCGCCTTCCGGGAAGCGCCGCGTCTTGCGGTAGGCGTCGATAACGCCGGGCGAAGCGTAGACGGTGTGGATTTCCTTGGCCGGGCCGGCGCCGGGCTTGGCCTCCCCGTCGGCGAAGGCGACCGTCCAGGCGCCGAGATACTGAAAGCGCGTCCGGTAGTCGGACGGCATGCGCATCCCGCCGTCCCGGCTGACGACGGACGGGCCGGTGACCGGCGGCATCGTCGCCTGCGACACCGGCCGGTCCTCGCTCGGATTGTCGGCGAGGCCGGGTTCGCCGCTTTGCGTTGGAGCTTTGGCCTGACGTTCGCAGGCGGCGAGCCCAAATGCCACGAATGTCACTACCGCAACGCAAGCGGCTCGAGGCCGGGCAAGGGCCGATGAGAATTCCGTCACTGCTTGTTCACCCGCGCCTTCAGCCCGCGCAGCACCGGATAATGCTGCGAAAACACGTAGTCCTCCTTGGCGTTCTGTTGGTGGCAGGCATTGCAGGTTTCGGCGGGCTCGGCCTTGGTCAGCGAAGCGTACTTCGCTTCTGGCACGTGACCAAAAGTGAAGTATGCCCAATTGCCAGGTTCGTTCGGGAAACGTTTACTGTCTTTGACAGCGGCCTCTAAGCCAGAGTACTCAGCCATAAAATAACCGCGGCCGGACGATTCCTGCGTGGAACCGCCGCTTCCGGTGGTGCTGTTCTTTTGGACGAGCGTTAGCTCTTTAATGAGAACGGTTCCATCACGGAACTGGCCGGTACGCTGGTAATGATCGTAAGCGCTTGGCTCCATGTAGACGACGTGGAATTCTGGGAATGACGATTTACCATTGTTTAGCCCGTTGGGCGTGAGCGGCGTGCCAATGAACTTCCAGTCGCGCCAGCCATAAGGGCGGATCATCTCGCCATTGGGCGTGAACGTGGCGACATAGCGCCGCGCGCCTTCGCGGGCATAGGGCTGCGGAGGGCCGGACTGGGGCGTGATATCCTCAGTCGCTCGCTCGAAACCGGGGGAGATCGTCTCGGGCGTGATGCCCGACTGCTGACTATTCCCCGCGCTAGCCTGCCGCGCCGCGCCGGAGCTGGCCTCGCCGGTCTGCCCAGACTTCTCTTGGTTGCAGCCTGCCACCGCAAGGGCGGCCACCGCCAGCAATTTGGAATAGGGAGCGTAGGTCATCGGAAATCTCCTGCCTGCGGGCACGCGGCCTCCACGCCAGAACGCGCAACCAGCCCCCAAGGGTCCAGACTCATTCACAGCCAGAAGGCGATGGCGGCGGCGAGGTGGACGGCTGAGAGGAAGTTGCGGGCGAGCTTGTCGTAGCGGGTGGCGACCCGGCGGAAGTCCTTGAGGCGGCAGAACATGGCCTCGACGCGCCAGCGATCCTTGTAGCGGCGCTCGTCATACTGGATGGGCCGCTTGCGGTTGCGCCGGCCGGGGATGACCGGGATCGTGTCCTGGGCCTTCAGCGTGGCGCGCAGCTTGTTGGCATCATAGCCGCGGTCGGCGATCATGCGCTTCATGCGGACGGCATCCGCAACGAGCAGATCGGCGCCTCTGATGTCAGATGTATTGCCCGGCGTCAGGACGAGGCGAAGCGGCCTGCCGATGACATCCACGAGCGCATGGACCTTGGTTGTACGACCGCCCCGAGAGATGCCGATGGCGTTCTTTCGACCCCCCCCTTTGCCCCACCGGCGCAGCGGTGGACCTTGATGTAGCTGCTGTCGATCTGGGCTGTCTCGGCGATCCATCCCTCTTCGGTCAGCGCCGATAGGATGCGGGTCCAGATGCCCCGCCGGCTCCACCGGTTCCAGCGGTTGTAGACCGTCGTCGGCGGGCCATACTCGGGCGGCACATCGGCCCAGCGCCCACCACACTTCAGCATATGGATGATCCCCGAGATCACCCGCCGGTCGTCAACCCGACGCGCGCCAGGCTGGTTCTGCGGCAGATGCGGTTCGATTGTCGCCCACGCCTCATCCGACAGCCAGAACAGCGATCGCGACATTCTCCGAGCCTCCTCATCAACGGGAGACTCCCTGAATCAGCACATCATCCCAGATTCAAGAGGCTGAATGGGTTTGGACCCTAACGAGGCGGCGGCGTCCCTCTCCCGCACGGCGCAACAAGCGACTGGGGCCCGGTTGGGGGCCCGCGCGGCTCCGAAGGTAATAATTGTCTATACATTACAGTGATTTAGATAAGAGAAAGCGGTGCTCTTCTGGCACCATTCATCCGCCTCGTCTCGCCCAAACGCACAAGTCGCGCGACTCATCGCTCGTGGCGCGGCACCGCCTCATTATGACACAAGCGATAGCATAATCGGCCGAGCCGAGGCGGCCTCTAGCCAATGTTGGTGATTTCAGGGCGTGGTTTGAAAATTAACAAGCCGTTAATGCCTCACGGTCGAATCGCCGCGAGGGAAAAATCCATGGGATTTGGGGGACATGCGGCAGTTAGCGCGCCAGTTGAGTTTCATCGTTCTCGCCTCTTGCGCCGTCGATGCGGCCAAGGCGCAAGATCTCACTTTTCAGCCGATCAGTCCTACCTTTGGCGGCAACCCGTTTAATTCGGCGCACGTATTGGGCGTGGCCAACGCCCAAAACAATACGCGTGATCCCGCTGCCCAAACCAACAGCAGCGAAGCGGATGTTTTCGCGCGTCAGTTGCAATCACGCTTGTTGTCGGCGCTATCATCGCAAATCGTCGATGCGATCTTCGGCCCGAATCCGCAAGAACGTGGCACGATTCAATTCGGCGGGCAGACGATTCAATTCGTGCGCAGCCTCACCGACGTCACGCTGACGATTACCGACAATACCACTGGGCAGGTTACGACAATCGTCGTGCCGACTTTCGTGGATATCGGCAAATGAAGCGCCCGATCCTGGTCGCGCTCGCGGCGCTGGCCTGCTCGGCCTGCACCACCGTGCACGGCAGCGGGCGCGACGATATTCCCAGCATCAGCCCGATGGCGACGTATCCGCGCCAAACGCCGACCCAACGCGCGCTCCAGGCGCTGCCCGCCCCCAATCGCCCGGTCGCGATCGCGGTCTATAATTTCACCGACCAGACCGGCCAGTTCCGCGTCGGGGAGAGCGGCCAACAATCGCTGTCGCGCGCGGTGACGCAAGGCGGCGCCTCGATGCTGGTGCGCGCGCTGCAAGACGCGGGCAATCGGCGCTGGTTCACCATCGTCGAGCGCGAGAGCCTGCGCAACTTGCTCAACGAACGCCAGATCATCCGCGAAATGCGCGAGCGCTATCTCGGCGAGACCAATGTCAATCCCCAGGCGCTGCCGGCGATGTTGTTCGCGGGCGTGCTGCTGGAAGGCGGGATCATCGGCTTCGACACCAATACTGTCACCGGCGGACTGGGCGCGTCGCTGCTCGGCATCGGCGCGCGCGCTCAGTATCGGCAGGATACGGTCACGGTTTATCTCCGCGCGGTCTCCGTGCGCACCGGCGAGGTGCTCACCACCGTTACCGCCTCGAAGACGATCGCCTCGCAGTCGATTGGCGGCAGCGCGTTCAAATTCATCGCCTTTCGCGAGCTGCTCGAGGCCGAGGCGGGGTTCACCACCAACGAGCCCGACACGATCGCGCTGCAACAGGCGATCGAGAAGGCGGTCTATGCGCTGATCATGGAAGGCATCGACCTCAATTTGTGGAACTTCGCCGACGTCGGCCAAGGCTGGCCGATGCTGTGGCGCTATCGGCAGGAGCGCGACGGCGCCTTTTCGGCGCAGCAAGTGCAGCACGCGATCGACGAGGCGCGCCGCGCGCCCAAGATGAAAGTCACGCCGCGCGACGTGCCGCCGCCGCCGGCGGGGCTGATCGAGCCGCCTTCGACCTCCAAACAGCCCGCGTCGAACGGGGCGGTGCCGAGCCATTAGGTTTTCGCTTCACCGGCGCCGAATTTTGGCGGCGCCGGACGGTTTCTCGGGCTCGCCTGGTGTGCCCATCCTTGCCTAGCCAGGCCAAAAAAAGGCGCACCGGAGCGGCAACTCCGGTGCGCGGGACAAGACGTGAAGACCCAGCCATGTCCACCGCGCACGCTGTGTTCGCGGTCGGCATGATTATTACCCTCATCTCCAGGAGTGACAATCATGAAAACCACCATCATCTCTTCGGTTTCGGCGCTCGCGCTGCTCGCGGCGGCGCCGGCGCTCGGCCAAGTGACGCGGAGCACCGCGGTCAACGGTTCGGCGATCACCCAGACGGGCTCGACCAACAGCGCGACCGTCGATCAGCTGCGCACCGGCCAGAGTTCGGACATCACCCAGACCGGCGACGGCCACAAGGCGAGCGTCGACCAGGGCACCAGCACCGGCGGCGGCAGCAACAACGCCTCGACCATCACCCAGACCGGCCGCACCGCGACGGGCATCGCCGGCGGCACGCCGGCGGCGCAAGCGACCGTGAGCCAGCAATCGAACCGTAACAGCGCGACCGTGAACCAGGCCGGTGACGGGCTGGTCGACATCCGCCAGGGCTTCAACAGCCGCAGCGGCAGCGGCAACATCGCCAGCGCGACGCAGAGCGAAGTCAATTCGTCGAACACCGCCGGCATGAACCGCAGCGGCATTCTACAGGAAGGCACCAACCAATCGGCGAGCAGCCGCCAGACGGGCGACCGCAACTTCTCGCGCATCAACCAGGATGGCACCAACACCACCCCGGTCGCCGGCACCTTCGCCGCCAGCGTCGTGCAAAGCGGTGACGACAACATCGCCGACGTCGACCAGTTGGGCAACAACAACAGCAGCACGATCGGCCAAGACGGCAACCGCAACACCGCCGACAGCTTCCAATCGGGCAACACCAACACCGCCTCGTCCACCCAGTTCGGCTCGGACAATCAGGCCTCGACCCGCCAGGTCGGCAGCGGCAACACCGCGACCGCGATCCAGAACGGCTCGAACAACGCGCTCGGCGTCACCCCGCGCGGCACGAGCTGGGGCACGCGCAACGTCCGTACCGCCTTCACCCCGCAAACGGTCGGCATCAACCAGATCGGCGACGACAACCGCGGCTATGTCTCGCAGACCGGCAGCGGCATCGGCCTGGTGACGCAGACCGGCAACCGCAACTTCTCGGGCGTGGCGCAGGACGGGGCCTCGGCGTCGTTCCAGACCGTGCAGACCGGCAATGACAACCGCGTCACCGGCACCAAGGACGCGAACGTCAATGTGCGCCAAACCGGCGCGCGCGCCGATATCAACACGACCCAGACCGGCAACGCCAACCAGGCGGTGCTCGATCAGATCGGCAACGACGCGGTGATCGAAGTGACCCAGATCGGCAACACCAACCTGGCGCGCACCACCCAGGCGCCGGCGTCGGCTTTCGCCGAATCGGGCATCTATCAGACCGGTGACTCGAACCGGGCCGAAGTGCAGCAGGGCTCGTTCGCCTCGTCTTTTGTCGAGCAGACCGGCAACAGCCACCAGGCCGATGTGACCCAGGGCGACAATGCCTTCTCGCGGATCACCCAGACCGGCGGCAACGGCAATATCGCGACCGTCAATCAGGCGGCGTCGATGTATTCGACCGTCAGCCAGACGGGCAGCGGCAACACCGCCAGCGTCTATCAGGGCGTCGCGCGCCCGAGCAAGTAACGACGCGAGGGAGCGCTCCGGCGGGGCGCTCCCTTTCCGCCGAAGCGGCCGTCCCGCCGATCGGTTCGGATGGCCGCTTTGGGTTTTCGATTTACCGCGATCGTCGCGCCAGCGGCCGGCACCGCCCGCCCCGCGATCGCGCTAGGACCGACCGATGCGATTGCTCGCCTTCCTGGCCGCGCTTTTGATCGCGAGCCCCCTGTTCGCCAACAATGGCAAGACGCCGCCGGGCGACCCGTGCGGCGCGGGGCCGGGGCGCGGCACCGGCAATCCGTGCAACGGCAATAACGGTAACGGCGGAGATAACGGCCGCGGCCATGGCAAAGGCGGCAAGGCCGAACCCGCGCCGCTCATGCCAGCGATGCCGCTGTTCGCCGGACGCGCCGCCTATATCGATCAGATCGGCGACGGCAACCTCGCTGCGATCACCCAAGCCAGCCCCAACGCCTATGCCCGCATCGCCCAGCGCGGCGACGACAATCGCGCGACCATCGACCAGCGCGACACGCTCACCGCTTTTTACAGCGGCGTCCAACATGGCGACGCCAATCGCGCCGAGGTGGTGCAGCAAGGGCGCGGCCAGGCCGTGCTACTGACGGCGCAAAGCGGCGCCGCGAACGTGCTGACTGCCCGCCAGACCGGCACCGGTGGCGCGTTCAACGGCGCGGTGCTCACGCAAATCGGCGATGGCAACAAGATAACGCTGACCCAGAACGGCAGCGACAATCAGGCGCTGCTCGTTCAGCAAGGCGACGGCAACAAGATGAGCGTTGCGCAGCTGGGCGAGGGCAATCGCCTCGCATGGACGCAACAAGGGAACGATCTGCCCGATCTGGCGATCAGTCAAACGGGAGCGCAAGCGATGCAGATCACCCAGCGCCAGCTCGCGGCGCCGCCGCGCAAATAGGAGCCAACCGATGCGCGCCGCGCTCTTCCTGTCGCTCGTCCTGCTCCCGCTCGCGCCCACGCGCGGGCAAACGCAGGTCGAGCAGATCGATGCCGCCCCCGGGGACCGCGACTCCGACGCCGACGCCGCCGCCGATCAGCGCGCCGCGCCCGCGAACGCCGGCGTCGCGCAACTCAACCGCCGCGAAGATGCGCGCGCGCCGCTGCCGCAAGTGACGCGCCCCGAGGATCGCGCGGCCAATCGGGGGGGCGCGCCCCAGCTCGCGCGGCCGAGCCGCGCGGTCGAGGCGACGCCGCCACTGTCGCGCCCCGCCGAGGGACGCACCGCCGCGGTGACGCCGATCCAGGGCAGAGATCGCTGCGATCCGCGCGCCATCACGCCGCCCCCCGCCGAATGCGCGCGCGTGATCGAAACGCGCGCCGCCGAGTTCGCGCGCACCGAGCCCATGCTCTCGCCCGAGCAACGGCTGCTAGCCGATCAGCGCGGGCCCGCGCCGGTCAACGATCAGATCGCCGCGCGCCGGCTCGCGGCGAGTGGCGCGGCGACCAGCCTCGAAACCCAGGAAATCGCCGCGGTCGTGTTGAGTGATCGCCCGACGACGCGCCCCGTCGACCCCGAGCCGCCGGCGCAACGCGTCGACCCCAGCATTCAGGGCATCATCAACCGGCTCACGACGCCGCAATGAAAGGGGCTTTGGGATGGCGCGGTGGATTGTGGCGGCGGCGGCGGCGATGACCGCCGCGACCAGCGCCGAACGGCCGATCCGGCTCGAACGCGCCGCTCATCCGGGCGGGATCGAGCTGCGCGTCGTCGCCGCGCCGGCCCGGCCGGGCCGCGCCGATTATCGGCTGACCGTGGAGACGGGATCGGGCAATCGATCGACTCAAAGCGGCACGATCACGCTCGTCCCGGGTGATCGCACGACCGTCGTGACGCTGCGGGTTTCGGTCGCCCAGCCCTGGCGAGCGGTGCTCACGGTCACGCTCGACGATGGCGCCGTTTATCAAACGCAGGAGAGCGGCACGCCCTAGCGCGATTTCTCGGCAGATGGAATCACCTGCCGGCCCGGAACTCGCGATAAATCAAAAATCTCGGGCGGCGATGCGATGCGATCGGATCGCCGCTCTAACCCGAGTGTTCGTCGCTCATTTGGTGAAATAGTTCAACTTCGCCATCAGCGCCTCGCGCGTTCGGACGTCGGTCTTGACGTAAATTTGGCGGACATGGGTACGGATCGTGTCGACCGAGAGCGATTTGACCTGCGATATTTCGTGCACCGTATGGCCCGAATAAAGCAGGTGCAGCACCACTAGCTCTGCCTCGGTCAATTTGAAGATCGATTTGATCGAGCTCATCGCGAGTTCGCGGTGACGTATCCCATGGATTTCCCAAAATATCGCCGGCGCGCTTTCCGCGAAATCGAGTTTTTGGGCGGTTACGATCACGTAATGGCTCGGCGACTCGTTGGATCTAAAGACGAGATCGGACGAATCACCCTCCGCGCTGGTGAACATATCGAGCGCGCGCCGAAATTCGCGATTATGAATGTCTAGCTTGCCGTTTTTGATCGTGAAAGCTTTATAGGCAATGCCGACCTCGATAAAGCCGCCGGAGGCGATGATGATCCTCAGATCATGCTGAAGGATAGCCTTGGGTTTATTATTTTGTTTGAACCAGGCCGCCAACACATGTTCGATCGACGATGCTTGCGCATGCTCGATCGATTTCGAATCGAGACTGTCCGCCTCTCCGAACGCCACCCGGTTGGTCCCCCCAGCAAGCCGCACCCGCCCCGTCCTCGCACCGCTTTGCGATTGATGAGGATTTTCAGACCCTTAAACGGTTGAAAACCAGAAACATCCCCAAGATTGATGACTCGTCACTCGGGCCCGCGCCGCCCGGTCCGCCGCCGACCGCGCGCCCTAGCCACGCTTGGCTCGATTGTTCGCGGCGGTGAAACGTGGTAATTTCGCGGTGATGGACGTCGACCCCGCCACCGCCGCGCCGCGCGATGCGTCTCGGTCGCGCCTGGTGATCGACGCGCCGGTGGCCTCGGCGTGGTTCGATCAGCAGCCGACGCCGACGTTGCTCGTCCGCGAAGCCGGCGAGGTGATCGTCGCGATCAACGATGCCGCGCGCGCCTTGCTGCACCTGGGCGCGGTCGATCCGATCGGCATGTCGCTCGCCGCCCTGCGCGCGCTGCTCGACCGGCGCGGCAAGCCGCCGCTCGCGGTTCGCCGCGCCTATCCGATCGATGGCGCCGATCACGCCTATCGCGCGCTCCTGCTCGATCGCGCGCCGTCGCCCGTCGAGGCGGTCATCGCGCCGCCAGCGGTCGACACGGCCGAGGCGGTGACGCGAACGCTGCTCGTCGCGCTCGACCACGCCAATGACTATGTCGTGGTGCTCACCCCCAATCATCAGGCCGATCTGGGCGCGCGCAAGATCCTCTATGTCAACGAAACGCTGTTGCGGGTCACCGGCTTCACGCGGGCCGAGCTGGTCGGGCAGCGCCCGCTCGTGCTGCTTTCGCCGCGCAACACCGCCGAGCGTATTCGCGACATGCGCGCGGTCCTCAACGCCGAGCAAGCCTCGCGCGGCGATCTGTGGCTGCGCACCAAGGCCGGCGGCGAGATATTGGTCGAGGCCGATTCGACCCCGCTGCGCGACGCCGACGGCCGGATCGCGCATTGGCTGATCGTCCAGCGGCCGGTGGGCGAGCAACGCGCGCAGCAGGAACAAGTCCGGATGCTGCTCGCCGCCGCCGACCGCGCGACCGATTTTCTGCTGGTGATGACGCGCGATCAGGATCCGGTGCTCGGCGGGCGCAAGATCGTCTACGTCAACCAAACCTATCTGACGCGCACCGGCTTCACCCGCGAGGAAGTGATCGGGTGCAATTCGACCCAGGTCTATGGCAAGAGCAACCCGCCCTATGTGATCCAAAACCTGCGCGATGCCGCCGATCGCGGCGAGCTGGTGCAGGCCGATCTGTGGATGCGCGCCAAGAATGGCGACGAAATTCTCGTCGAGGGCTCGGCGGTGCCGCTGCGCGCGGCCGATGGCACGATCACCCATTGGCTGGTGATCCAGCGCCCGGTGAGCGAACAGCGCCGCGCCGAAGCGATCATGCGGCTGATCAACGAGCGCACCCAGTTGATCGGCCGCGCGACGACCGAAGCGCTGATCGATTACGAGGTCGCCACCGCCACCTCCTGGTGGAACGACAAGTTCAGCGCCTTGCTCGGCGCCGATCCGCAGGGCTTTCCGGGCAGCCTGGCCCAATGGCAGGCGCGGGTCGTGCCCGAGGACCGGGCGCGGGTGCGCGCGAACAGCGAGCGCGTGGTCGCCGGCGCGCTCGACGATTGGAACATCGAATATCGTTTCGAGCGGCCCGATGGCTCGATCGCGGTGCTCAACGAGCGCGGCTTCATCATCCGCGACGCGCGCGGCGCCCCCGCGCGCTTCATCGGCACGATCATCGACGTCACCGAACGGCGAATGGTCGAGGAGCGGCTGCAACAGGCGCAAAAGCTCGAGGCGCTCGGGCAGATGACCGGCGGGCTCGCGCATGATTTCAACAATCTGCTCACCGTCATCATCGGCAATGCCGAAGGCATGATCGAAACCGCGCCGGGCGGCACCAATTTGGCCGAGCTCGCCGCGACCACGCTGAAGGCCGCCGAACGCGGCGCCGAGCTCACCAATCGATTGCTCGCCTTCGGCCGACGCCAATCCTTGTCGCCCGGCAGCATCGATTGCGCCGAGCTGTTGCGCGGGATGCGCCCGCTGCTGCGCAGCACGCTTCCCGAGATGATCCGGCTCGAGCTCGATCCGGCCGCGAGCTGGCCCGCGCTGGTCGACCCCGGCCAGCTCGAAGTCGCGCTGCTCAACCTGGCGATGAACGCGCGCGACGCGATGCCGGGCGGCGGCTGCTTCACCCTCGCCACCGCCGAGCGCGTGATCGGCGCGCGCGACTCGGCCGATTTGGCGCCGGGCGACTATGTCGAGATCGCCTGCCGCGATACCGGCTGCGGGATGAGCCCCGAAACGCTGCGCCGCGCCTTCGATCCCTTTTTCACCACCAAGGAGGTCGGCAAGGGCACGGGGCTCGGGCTGTCGATGGTCTATGGCTTCGCGCGGCAATCGGGGGGCACGGTGACGATCGCGACCGAGATCGGGCGCGGCACCAGCGTGTCGATCTGGCTGCCGCGCGCGCGGCGGCGCGGCGTGGCGGGGGCGCGCGCGGCGGACCAGGCGCCGCGCGGGGGCAACGAAACCATCCTCCTCGTCGAGGACGATGCCTTGGTGCGCGATTATGCGAGCGTGATGCTGCGCCGCCTCGGCTACCGGGTGATCGAGGCGGTCGACGGTCAGGCGGCGCTCGCGGTGCTCGAAAGCGAGCGCGCGATCGATCTGCTGTTCTGCGATATCGTGATGCCGGGCGCGCTCGACGGCGGCGGCGTCGGGGCTTGGGCGCGCGAGCGGCGGCCCGAGGTCAAGCAGCTCTTCACCTCGGGCTATGCCGATCCGCCGACGCTCGACGCGGGGCTGGGGCCGATCCTGCGCAAACCCTATCGCCGCGCCGACCTGGCTGCAGCGGTGCGCGCCGCGCTCGACGCGCCGGTGGCGGCCAACCCGGCGGCGGCCTGACCGCGCGCGGCGTCAGCGCTTGGGGAAGCGCAGCCGCGTCACCATCCCTTCGGGGCTCGACCGCGTCTCGATCGTCCCGCGCAATTGCTCGGCGAGGCCATGGACGATGCGCGTGCCGAGCCCCGGCGTCGTCCCCCCGGCCCCCGCCGGCAGGCCACGGCCATCGTCGCGCAGTTCGAGCAGCAGCGCCTCGCCCTCGTCGTGCAAGCGCAGCGTGATCTTGCCCGTCGGCCGATCGATAAAGGCGTGTTTCAAGCTGTTGGTCACGGTTTCGCTGACCAACAGCGAGAGCGCGATGAGCTGAGTGAGATCGAGCGTGAGCGGCGCCGCCTCGACCTGGCAAAGAATGTCGGGCCGGTCGGACGCGGCGATCACATCGGCGCACAGCGCCTCCAGATGCTCGCGCACGGGCCGATCGAGCGCGCTGGGATCGTAAAGGCGGCGGTGGACGCGGCCCATGATCGTCAGCCGCGCCTGCGCCTCGTCGAGCGCTTGCGCGGCGGCCTCGGGGCGGTTCGCGATCTGGCGCTTCTGGAAATGCAGGATCGAGCCGATGAACGCCATATTATTGGCGACGCGGTGCTGCAGCTCGCCGAACAACATCCGCTGCTGGTCATAGAGCGCCGCCATTTGGTCGCGCGCGGCGTTCAGCCGATCATAAGCGCGGTGCATCGCTTCGATCAGCACGATGTCCACCGCGACGACGAGCAGGAAAAAGCCCTGCGCGGCGACGACCCCGGCGTTCAGCGCGAAACTATACGCGGGCGGCACGAAGAAATACCAGGCGGCGAAGAAGCTGATCAGCCCGGCGACGATCCCCGGCCCCGCCCCCGCGACGAAGGCGGTGATGACGACCGCGGGGAAAAAGGTGAGATAGGGAAAGCCCGCCGGCAGCAGCGCGTCGGCGACGAGCCGCGCCACCGTCGCCGCGACCGACAAGACCAGCGCGAGGCCATAGCCCAGCACCGGGCGGCGGCGCCACAGCGCCATCGGGCCGTCCCCCGCCATCACCACTCCCCACTCGTTACGCGCGCGTCACTTCGCGCGCGGGTCTTGGCGGGTCGCCCCGCCAGCGTCAATGCGGCTCATCCCTCGAGACTTTTCGAGGCTTGCTCGAAACTGTCGCGCGAGAGCCCCGGCACCGCCAGAATGCGTTCGAGCTCTGCGCGCATCAGCGCCGCGCGATCGGGGGTGAAACGCCGCCAGCGGCCGAGCGGGGGCAGTAATTTGGCCGCGGTCTGCGGATTCAATCGATCGAGCGCGATCAGCTGATCGGCGACGAAGCGATAGCCGCGCCCATCGGCCGCGTGGAAGGCGCGCTGGTTGACCCCGAAGGCGCCGACCAACGCCCGCGCGCGATTGGGGTTGGCGAGGGTGAAATCGCGGTGCCGCGCAAGGTCGATCACCGCGTCCACGGTATCGTCGCGGCTCGACAGCGCCTGGGTCGAGAACCATTTGTCGAGCACCAGCGCATTGTCCGAATAGCGATTGTAGAAAATGTCGAGCGCGGCGACCCGCAGATCGCTGTCGCCATGCGCGAGCGTGGCGAGCGCGCCCTGGCGATCGGTCATGTTATCGGCATGCTGGAACTGATCGAAGGCGAGCTTGGCCGCGTCCGCCGCGCCGCCGCCCGCCAAATAGCTGAGCGCGACCGTGCGCAGCCGGCGCAGCCCCTTGGCCTCGGGCGAATAGACGAAGGCGCGGCCGCTCGCCCGCGCATGGGCGGCGCGCCAACCGGCTTCGAGCGCGCGGCCGAGATCGCGCCGCAGCGCCTCGCGCGCGCGGAACACCGCTTCGGGATCGACGATCGGCAATTGGTCGCCGATGAAGGCTTCGGAGGGCAGCAGCACCGCCTCGGCGATGAAAGCGGGGTCAAGCCCGGGGTTGGCGAGCGTTTCGCCGACGGCGGCGATCACCGGCGCATGGTCGCCGCGCCCCTGGCGGACGCTCGCGACCAAAGTGTCGAGCATCAGCTGCTGCATCGCTTCATAGCGCGCGAAGGGATCATCGTCATGCGCCGAAAGCCGCGCGAGATCGGCGGGCGAGCGATTGGTCTCGACGATCACGGGTGCCGAAAAGCCGCGATTGATCGAGAGCAACGGCGGCTCGGCGAGCCCTTCGAAATCGAGCGTCATGCGCGCCTCGGTGAGCAGCGCCAGCCGCTCCTCGGTGAGCGCGGCGCCGCTCGTCGCGCCGAACAGCTTGAGCTTGAGCGGCAGCACCATCGGCGCCTTATCGCTCTGCCCCGGCGTCGGCGGGACGCTCTGCGCGAGATGGAGCAGCGCGCGGCCGCCCTGATGCTCGAGCCGAGCGGAGACGCGCGGCGTGCCCGCCTGAGCATACCACAGGCGGAACTGGCCGAGATCGACGCCCGAGGCTTCTTCCAGGCTCGCGACGAAATCCTCGCAGGTCGCCGCCGTCCCGTCGAAGCGATCGAAGTAAAGATCGGTGCCGGCGCGGAATTTTTCCGGCCCCAGAATGGTCGCGAGCATCCGGATCACCTCGGCGCCCTTGTTATAGACGGTCGCGGTGTAGAAATTCGAAATCTCGATATAGCTTTCCGGCCGGATCGGGTGCGCGAGCGGCCCGGCATCTTCGGGGAATTGCGCCGCGCGCAAGGTGCGCACGTCCTCGATCCGCTTGACCGCCGCCGAGCCTTGGTCGGCCGAAAAACTCTGGTCGCGGAAAACGGTGAAGCCTTCCTTCAGCGACAGCTGGAACCAATCGCGGCAGGTGACGCGATTGCCCGACCAATTGTGGAAATATTCATGCGCGACGACGGCGGCGATCGCGTCGTAATCATAGTCGGTCGCGGTATCGGGGTCGGCCAGGATATAGCGCGAATTAAAGATGTTGAGCCCCTTGTTCTCCATCGCGCCGAAGTTGAAATCGTCGACCGCGACGATGTTGAACACGTCGAGATCATATTCGCGGCCATAGACGCGCTCGTCCCATGCCATGGCGTTCTTGAGCGCGTCGAGCGCGTGCTGGGTCTTGGGCAGATCGCCCGCGCGCACCCAGATGCCGAGCTGCACCTCGCGGCCCGAGGCGGTGACGAAGCGATCGCGATTGGCCACCAGATCGCCCGCGACGAGCGCGAAGAGATAGCAGGGCTTGGGGTAAGGATCGTGCCATTCGGCCCAGTGGCGCCCATCGGGCAGATCGCCGGCCGCGACCGGATCGCCATTCGCCAGCAGCACCGGGAAGCGCGCCTTGTCGGCGGTCATCTTCACGCGGTAACGGCTCAAAATATCGGGGCGATCGGGGAAGAAAGTGATCCGGCGAAACCCTTCCGCCTCGCACTGGGTGCAGAGCAGCCCGGCCGAGGCATAAAGCCCCATCAACTGGGTGTTGCGATCGGGGGTGATTTCGCATTCGGTCTCGATGACATGGGCGTCGCCCGGCAGGTCGAGCACCAGCGCGCCCTCCTCGAGCCGCCAATCATTGACCGCGACGCCATCGACCTCGACCGCGATCGGCACTTGCCCGCCGCCGTCGAGCCGCAGCGGCCCGCCGGCGCCGCGCTCGACCGAGAGCCGCGCGCGGACCCGGGTGGCGGCGGGATCGAGATCGAAGTCGAGCGCGATCTCGGGCACGCGCCAGGCCGGCGGGCGATAATCCTCGCGGCGGGTGACGGCGGGCTGGGCTTGGGCTTGGACGTCGAGCATAGCATCGGGAAATAGGCGCTACGCGAGGGGCGCGCCAACAACAATCGGGGCAGACCCATGAAACTGTTGATTTTCGGGCTGGGCTATAGCGCGGGTTTCATCGCCGCCGCCGCGCGCGCGCGGGGCTGGAGCGTAACGGGCACGACGCGCGACGGGCGCGGCGACTCGCTGCGCTTCGACGATCGCGGCGCGGTCGAGGCCGCGCTCGGCGCCGCCGACGCGGTGCTCTCCAGCGTGCCGCCCGCCGCTGATCGCGACCCGGTGCTCGATCGCTATGGCGCGGCATTGGCGGGCAAGCGGCTCGGCTATCTCTCCTCGACGGGCGTTTATGGCGACGCGGGCGGCGCCTGGGTCGATGAAAGCGCGGCCATCGCCGGGCGCCGGGCGGGGCGCAACGCCGCCGACCAGGCCTGGCTCGCCCGGGGCGCGCGCGCGTACCGCCTGCCCGGCATTTACGGTCCCGGCCGTTCGGCGCTCGATCGGGTGGCGGCGGGGGCGGCGCACCGGGTCGACCTGCCGGGCCAGGTGTTCAGCCGCATCCATGTCGCCGATCTCGCCGCCGGGGTGTTGGCCGGACTCGCGGGACCCCCCGGCGCCTATAACCTCGCCGACGATCTGCCTTGCGCGCAAAACGCGGTGATCGAGTTCGCCTGCCGGCTGCTCGGCCGCGCGCCGCCGCCGCTCCAGTCGATGGACGCCGCCGGTCTCTCGCCGATGGCGCGCGGCTTTTACGCCGAAAATAGGCGGGTTGCGAACGGCAAGGCCAAGCGGCTGCTCGGCTGGCGGCCGGTCTATGCCGATTACCGGTTGGGCCTGCGCGCTCTCAAGGCGATCACCAGCCCCGCGAGCGCGAGCAGCGCGCCCGAAACCGCGAAGCCCGACCAGCGATAGCCCTCGAACAAGGTCGACAAGAGCATCGCGATCACCGGCACGATCACGCTCGAATAAGCCGCCTTGGCCGGGCCGATCACGCGCAGGATCGTGAAATAGAGCGTGAAGGCGACCGCCGAGGCGATCAGCCCCAGATAGAGGATCCCCAGCACATAGCCCGCGCGCCATTCGAACACCGGCGCGCCGCTGAGGCTCCAGGCGACGCCGCCGTCGATCGCCGCCCCGATCAGCATCGCCACCCCCAGCATCGCCGCCATCGGATAGGCCCGGGCGGTCGGGGTCGCCTGCATGATGTTGGCGAGCGAGGCGGCGAGCACCCCGGCGAGCGTCAGCGCGACCCCGGCGGCGGCTTGATACGGCCCGTGCGGATCGCTGCGCGCCTCATGGACGAACAGCAACGTCACCCCCGCCATCGCCACGCCCGAGCCGATCAGCAGTTGCCGCCCGAGTTGCTGACCCAGGAACAGTCGCCCGAACAGCGCATTGGGCACCAGCAGCAGCGCGAACACCACCGCCACCACGCCCGAGGTAATATAGCCCTCGGCGCGGTAGACGAAATTGAAGTTCAGGCAGAATTGCAGCAGTCCGAGCAGCGCCGCGAAGCCCCAGCCGCGCGCGTCGAACCAGGGCCGCTCGCCCTTGGCCAGCGCATAGATCAGCATCGCCGCGCCCGCGACGATGAAGCGATAAGTCACCGACCAGCTCGGCGGCACCGTGCCGAGCTGGTCGCGAATCACGATCCAGGTCGAGCCCCAGATCAGCGTGACGAGCGCGAAGGGGACGAGAATTTCGAGCCGCGTCGATTGCGGGCGATCGGCCCCGCGCGCGCCCTCGCTCACAGCGCCGCGATCGCGGCGGCGAGCGGCGCGATCGCTTGCGGTCCTTGATCCCAAGAGACGACCAGCCGCGCCTCGCCCGGCCCCCAATCGTAAAAATCGAAGCCGGCGGCGCGCAGCTCGGCCGCTTCCTCGGGCGTGAGCCGCAGGAAGACCTCGTTCGCCTCGACCGGATGGATCAGCCGCGCGCCCGCCGCCTGGGCGAGCAGCGCCGCGCCCTCGTTGGCGGCGCGGGCGTTGCGCAGCCAGACATCGCCCTCGATCATCGCCAGGATCTGCGCGGCGAGATAGCGGCCCTTGGACGCGAGCAGCCCAGCGCGCTTGCGGCGATAAAGCGTCGCCTCGGCGAGCCCCTCGCGGAAGAACACCAGCAGCTCGGCCATCATGCCGCCATTCTTGATGAAGCCGAACGACAGCGCGTCGACCCCCGCGCGCCAGGTGACGTCGGCGGGCGCGCAGCCGAGATGCGCGACGGCATTGGCGAAGCGTGCCCCGTCCATGTGCAGCCCCAGCCCCTGCGCGCGGGCGAGCTCACCGAGCGCCGCGACTTCATCGGGCGTATAAACCCGGCCATATTCGGTCGCCTGGGTGATCGAGAGCGCGTGCGGCTGCACTTGGTGGACGTCCTTGCGCGTCGCCGCCAGCACCCCCGCCACCGCCTCGGGCGTCAGCTTGGCGCCCGGCCCGTCGGCGAGCAGCAATTTGGCGCCGTGCGTGTAGAATTCGGGCGCGCCGCACTCGTCATTCTGGATATGCGCGTCGCGGTGGCAGATCACCGCGCCATGCGGCGGGCAGAGCGCCGCGAGCGCGAGGCAATTCGCCGCCGTGCCCGAGGCGACCCACAGCGCGCGCACCGGCGCCTCGAACAAATCCGAGACCACGCCGTCGAGCCGCCGGCTCCAGGCGTCGCCGTCATAAGCGGTGTCGAGCGTGTTCGCGGCGCTCAAGGCGGCGATCACTTCGGGGCAGGCGGGGGCGGCATTGTCGGAGAAAAAGCGCATGGCGGCGCTTCTTGGGGCGCGCGCCGCCGGGCGTCAACCGATCGGCGTGGCGATTGTCGGGGCCCGTTCGGGGCAGGGCTGGTGCGGTCGAGAAGACTCGAACTTCCAC
>LWDI01000094.1:26050-26368 GCA_002083475.1 Proteobacteria bacterium SG_bin5 | reverse complement strand
GGCGGGCACCGTCGCCGCCGAGGCCGCGGCGATCGCGCCAGGGGTGATCCGCGAAGTGGCGGCGGCGCTCGCCCCGGTCACCTATGCCGCCGAGCGCGCGCAAGCGCGCACCCGCGCCGCCCCGCTCAAGCCATCGCCCGGCATTGCCTCGGCGCGCGCGCGCGGGCATGATCGCGGCATGTTCCTCGATTTTCTCGACGCGCTCCGCTCGGCGGGCATCCCCGCGAGCATGAAAGAGCATCTCACGTTGCTCGAGGCGTTGCAGCACGACGTGATCGAGCGCCGGCCCGAGGATTTCTATTATCTCTCGCGCTCGGT
>LWDI01000094.1:0-25966 GCA_002083475.1 Proteobacteria bacterium SG_bin5 | reverse complement strand
GCCCAGGCCGAAATCCCCGCCGAATGGCTGAAGGCGGTCGCCGAGCGCTATCTTTCCCCCGAGGAGATGGAGAAGATCAAGTCGCTCGGCTCGTGGGAAGAAATCATGGAGACGCTCAAGAAGCGTCTCGCCGAGCAGCAGGGCCGGCACGAAGGCGGCAATAAATGGATCGGCACGCGCGGCACCAGCCCCTATGGCAATTCGGGCTATAATCCCGAAGGCGTGCGGATCGGCGGCGAGAGCACGCACAACCGCGCGATCAAGGTGTGGGACCAGCGCGAGTTCCGCAATCTGGACAACACCCGCGAGCTCGGCACGCGCAACATCAAGATCGCGCTGCGCCGCCTGCGCCGCTTCGCGCGCGAGGGCGCGGCGGACGAGCTCGATCTCGACGCCACGATCGAGGGCACCGCGCGCCAGGGCTGGCTCGACATCCAAATGCGGCCCGAGCGGCATAATGCGGTGAAATTGCTGCTGTTCCTCGACGTCGGCGGTTCGATGGACCCGTGGGTGAAGCTGTGCGAGGAGCTATTCTCGGCGGCGACCGCCGAGTTCAAGAACATGGAATTCTTCTATTTCCACAATTGCCCCTATGAGGGCGTGTGGAAAGACAATCGCCGCCGCTTCGCCGAACGCACGCCCTTGTGGGACGTACTCCACAAATTCGGCCATGATTATAAGCTGGTGCTGGTCGGCGATGCGTCGATGAGCCCTTATGAAATCACCCATCCCGGCGGCTCGGTCGAACATTTCAACGAGGAAGCGGGCGCCGTGTGGCTGCAGCGGCTGACCAATACTTATCCGGCGGCGGTATGGCTCAACCCCATTCCGCGCGAGCAATGGGGCTATTCGCAATCGATCCGCATCGTGCGCGAGCTGATGAACGATCGCATGTATCCGCTCACCCTCGCCGGGCTCGACGAGGCGATGCGCGAGCTGACGCGCAAGCGTTAGAGCGGTTTCCAGGCAGGTGGAATCACCTGCCGACTCGGAAATCGTGGCAAATCGACGATCTAGAGCGACCGCAACCGAGCGACTATTCGCGGCCGCCCGCGCAACGACGGCAACCGCCGCCGATTACGCCCGTTCTTGGCGCACCCCTTCGATGGAGTGCGCAATCATGGACGAAGCCTTTTCGCGACGTGATCTAGCTCTGCTCGGCGCCGGCGTGGCGGCCGCGGCGAGCCTTCCCTCCACCGCGCTCGCCCAGGCGCGCGGCAGCGGCCCCAGCGGGCTGACGCGCGGCGACTGGTTCGCGCAGGTTCGCGCCCAGCATCAGGCGATCAGCGCCGGCTTTCAGATGGTCCGCAACGCGCGCGGCCCGGCGGCGATGAAAGCAGCGTTCAAGCGCCTGTCGACGCTGCTCGCGGCGCATTCGATCGCCGAGGAAGTGGCGCTTTATCCCGGGCCGGCGGTGACCGGCCAAGGCGACCAGGCCGAAATGCGCCAATTGTACGAAGAGCAGCAAATGGCCAAGGTGATGACCGCGCGGATCGACGCGGCGCTCGCGATGGGCCAGCGCGATCAGGCGATGACGTTGCTCGGCCAGCTCGAACAAGCGCTGATGGCGCATGTACGCGAGGAAGAGACGCAATTCTTCCCCGCGCTGCAACGATCGGCGGGCGCGGCGATGAACGACAAGATGACCCGCGATTTCCGCATGGTGTTCAGCCAGGCGATGAGCTGATCGCGCGGCCGGGCATGGCGCGCGATGCCGCCCGCATCGCGCGCTATTCCTGCCCCTTGCGGATGCGACGCGCGATCCGGCCGCGTTCCTGCACGCCGCTTTCCTCGCCCTTGCGCGCATAAAGCGCCTGGAGATAAGCGAAATCGGTGCTGGTGATCCCGCCGGCATGCGCGGTGGTCGTCCGGTCGAACAGGCCGAGGATCGTCTTGACCCCGCTGCCCGGCGCCGGTTCGCGCGTCCGGGCCAGCCCGCGCATCGCCGCATAATCAGCGAGCTGGCGCAACGTGAGCCCGGTGGCGGCGGCTTGTTCGATCACCACGAACGACGCGTCGAGATATTGCCGCGTCGGCTCCCGCAGGATCGACGCCGATTTGACGATCATCACCCCGCCCGCCATCGGCTGACCATCTTCGTTGCGGATCGAGGTCGCGCTCCAGGCGCGCGCCGGCTGCCCGGGGCGAGCGAGGCGATCGACGTCGGGCGTGAACATTCCCGCGAGCCAATCGGGTCGCTTGGCGCGCACGTCGCGCACGAAAGCGGCGCCGTCGACCGCGAAGACCACCACGAGATTGGCGTCGCACTTGGCCGTCGGCGCGACCCGCAATTTCAACTGGCGGGCGATCGTCTTGATCCGCTCGACGATATAGCCGGCATATCGGTCGTCCATGCCGATCACCACCGGGCAGATCGGTTCGTGGAAGCGCGGAATTTGGAATTCGGCATATTGGGTGACTTCGCCGACATAAATGTCGATCGCCTTGCGCGGCAAATGGCGCTCCGCCTCGACGATGATGTCGGGCTGATCGGGCGTGGGCTTCGGCGGGTCGGCGGGCGCGACCTGCGAATTACCGGGCGCGGCCGGCGGATCGGCGGGCGCGGTCTGCGGATCGGCGACCGACGTCACCGCCGCGAGCAGGGCGGCCAAGGTAGCTAACATACGCAAATCGCTTTCGTTTCGCCAACGAGCCCGGCGATCACGACAGTGGCGCCGGCGCGGGCGCGCGTCAACCGCGCCCGGTCGCGATCAATAAGCGTCGACCGCGGCGAACATGTCGACGATCGCGGCGCGCTCCTCGGGCGTGAGTTCGGGCCGCCAAATGTCGAAGATCAAGACGACGCGATCCTGATCGCTGTCGTTCCAGGCTTCATGCTCGATCGTATCGTCGAAGATCAGCAGCTTGCCGACTTCCCATTGGCGCACCTCGTTGCCGACCCGAAAGCCGCACCCCGGCGGCACGATCAGCGGCAAATGGCAGATCAGCCGGGTGTTGAGCATCCCGGTATGCGGGGCGATCCGCGCGCCGGGGCGCAGCAGCGAAAACATGATCGTCGGCGCGCGTGGCGGGATGCGGCACAGCGGCAGCGCCTGAAGCGCGGCGTAGCTCAGCGGCGCGCGCGCGACATGGGCGTCGACCGGCGCGCCATTCTCGTGCAAGTAAAGGCTGCTCCAATCCGGATTGTCGTTGAGACCGTGGAAATCGATCTTGGGACGCTCGGGGTTCGAGACGAGATAGGGACGAAAACCCTCGCGCGTCGCGAGCAAGCCGTTGAGCTCCGCCAGAATCGTCTCGGTTCGCGCTTCGAGCGCCGGCACCCAATCGAACTCCGAACGCTCGTAAAATTGGCGCTGCGGCAGTTCGGGGAAGTAGAAGCCGTGCGGCTGCTGATAATATACTTGCTTCTCGCCGAACATGATGTCGAGCGCCTGGGCGAACCGCGGGCTAAGCGCCGCCCCCTTGGCGCCGAGCCATTGCTCCAAATGCGCGCGATAGCGCCGCCCCAGCCGCGCCGATTCGGTCCGCGCGCGCGTCACTTCCTTGGCGAGATCGCCGGGCAGGGTCACGCGCTCGCTCTGCTTGATCGCCCGGTCGTAGAAGCTGCTGGCGGCGCGGGCGTCGCCGGCGGCGTCGCGACAGTCGCCCTTCAGGATCAGCGCGCGGATATTGCCAGGATCGGCTTTGAGGATCGCGTCGACCGCCCGCTCCTCCTCGCCCCGCTCGCCGAGCGCGCGGCAGCTATAGGCGAGCATCAGCGCGATCTGGACGTTGTTGGGCACGCGCGCATGAACCTCGGCGAGCAGCCGCCGCGCCTCGCCATGGCGACCGGCTTGGAAGGCGGCGGCGCCCGCGCGCGCGGTGGCCTCGAGCGCGGCCTGGGGGCTCATGCCGCTTGCCCGCCATAGAGCCGGAACGGCGCCCGCGCTTCGGCCCAGGCCGCTTCGTCGGGGCGCGCCAACGCCTCCAAGTCGCCCGGCGCCGCCTCCGGGTCGTCGACCCAGGCGCGCAAGGCGGGGCCGCCGTTGATCACGTCGATCGCAAGCTTGTCATATTCATATTCATAAGCGAAATCGCGCCACAGCGGGTAATCGGGGCGCAGGCGGAGCAGCGCCTTGAACGCGAGCGCCATCAGCCGCCATGGCCGAAACGCCTGGTGATCGTAAAAGCGCCCCTCGGCATGAATGTGCACGCCATTGTTGAGCGCCTTGGCGTGTTTGTGGAAGGTCGGCTCGAACCAGATCTCGCGCAAGGCGCAGCCCGCGAGCCATGCCGGAGCGAGCCGGCGCATCTCGGCGACGAGGTCGCGCGCGGGCAGATCGGGCGCGCCGAGCAATTCGAGCGGGCGCGTGGTGCCGCGCCCTTCCGAAAGCGTGGTACCTTCGAGCATCACGGTGCCGGCATAAGCACGCGCCATATTGAGATTGGCGGCATTGGGGCTGGGATTGATCCACAGCCGGTCTTCCGGCCAGCCGAAGCCGGGGGCGGCCTCGGGCGCCCAGCCCTCCATCGCGATCACCTGGTAATCGACGTCGAGCTTGAAATGCGCGACGAACCAGGCGCCGAGTTCACCGAGCGTCAACCCATGGCGCATCGGCAGCGGCCCCGCGCCGACGAAACTCTCCCAGCCGGGCTTCAGTATCAGCCCCTCGATCGGGCGCCCGGCGGGGTTGGGGCGATCGAGCACCCAGACGCTCTTGCCATGCTGGGCAGCCGCTTCGAGCACGTAGAGCAGCGTCGTTACATAGGTATAGATGCGGCAGCCCAGGTCTTGCAGATCGACGAGCAGCACGTCGAACGTGCCCATCGCTTGCCCGCTGGGGCGGCGCGCCTCGCCGTAGAGGCTGAACACGGGAATACCGTACACCGGATCGGTGAAATCGGGCGATTCCATCATATTGTCTTGCAGATCGCCGCGCACGCCGTGCTGCGGGCCGAACATCGCGGTGACCTTCACCCCCGCTTCGATCAGCGCATCCAGGCTGTGCGTCAGATCCTCGGTGAGCGAGGCGGGGTGGGCGAGCAGCGCGACCCGCTTGCCCGCGAGCGGACGGCGCAGCTCGGGTTGCTCGAGCAAGCGATCGATGCCGAATTTCATGGGTCAAGCGCCTGCCGGAAGGTGCAGGCGAAAGCAATCGGGGTGATGAAAATCGGGATTGCCCTCGGCATGGGCGAGCGCGAAATAAGCGCGGTCGCCGCCCGCGAGTTCGATCACGGCGGCGAGGTTCAGCCACCAATCGGCGCCCGACGGCACATCCGCGAGGCGGACGCCCGCGATCAGCGTCGGCGGCCAAGCGGCGGCGCAGATCGGCCCCGGCGCGGAGACGCCGCGCGCCATCCCCGCGCGATAGTCGCTAAAGCGATAAGCGGCCCAGCGCCCCGAGGGCGCGAGGTTGAGTTCGACATAGCCCGCGACGCCGCGCGTGGTGATGAAGGCTTCGAAACAGGTGTGGCGCCACAGCCCGTCGCTGAACCCGCCCGGCTGCTCCGCGGGCCAGACGATCGCGCTCGGATCGCCTTGCGGGCGGAACGAGAGCGCGAGCCGATCCGCCCGCCGCCGCACCGACACCGCCACGTCCTGAATCGCGGCGCTGGGGTTGCTGGGATGCGGGTGGAGGGTAAGCATCGTCATGGCAGCGTCACGAGACTGACGCACGCGGCACGCTTCGGCAACCCCCGCTAGCAATCCCCCGCCCCCATCGCTACATCGCCCGGCGCAAATGGCCACCACCCTCCCTTCCCCGCCCAAGATCGGCATGGTTTCGCTCGGCTGCCCGAAGAACCTCGTCGATAGCGAGCGCATCCTCACCAAGCTGCGCAGCGAAGGCTATGGCCTGTCCGCCGATTATGCCGGCGCCGACGTAGTGCTAGTGAACACCTGCGGCTTTCTCGACAGCGCCAAGGAAGAAAGCCTGGAGGCGATCGGCGAGGCGATCGCGGAGAATGGCCGGGTGATCGTCACCGGCTGCATGGGCGAGGAAGCCGAGCGCATCCGCGCGCGCTTCCCGCAAGTGCTCGCGGTGACCGGCGCGCATCAATATGAGCAAGTGGTCGAGGCGGTGCATGACGCCGCGCCGCACACCCCCTCGCCTTTCCTCGATCTGGTGCCCGAGGCGGGGCTGAAGCTCACCCCGCGCCATTACAGCTATTTGAAGATCAGCGAGGGGTGTAATCACCGCTGCGCTTTCTGCATCATCCCGCAGTTGCGCGGCGATCTCGTCAGCCGCCGGCCGGACGCGATCTTGCGCGAGGCGGAGAAGCTCGTCGAGGCGGGCACGCGCGAATTGCTGGTGATCAGCCAGGACACTTCGGCTTATGGCGTCGACATCGGCTATCAGCCGCGCGCCTGGCGCGGGGAAGAGGTGCGCGCGCACGTCACCGATCTGGCGCGCGCGCTGGGGTCATTGGGCGCTTGGGTGCGACTGCATTATGTCTACCCCTATCCGCATGTCGATCAGCTCATCCCGCTGATGGCCGAGGGGTTGATCACCCCGTATCTCGACATCCCCTTCCAGCACGCGAGCCCGAAAGTGCTGCGCGCGATGCGCCGCCCCGCGAACGAGGCGAAAGTGCTCGAACGGCTGCGCGCCTGGCGGGCGATTTGCCCCGATCTTGCGATCCGATCGACCTTCGTGGTCGGCTTTCCCGGCGAGACCGAGGAAGATTTCGCTTATCTGCTCGACTGGCTGGAAGAAGCGAAGCTCGACCGGGTCGGCGCTTTCCGCTTCGAGCCCGTCGCGGGGGCGGCGGCGAACGCGCTCCCCGATCCGGTGCCGGAAGACGTGAAGGAAGAGCGTTATGCGCGGCTGATGGCGCTGACCGCGCGGCTCTCGGCGGAAAAGCTCGCGGCCAAGGTCGGTCGCGAGCTCGAGGTCATCATCGACGCGGTCGACCCCGAGACGGGCGGCGCGACCGGGCGTAGTAAGGCCGACGCGCCCGAGATCGATGGCGAGGTCCATCTGCGCGACGCGGGGCATTTGGCGCCGGGCGACATCGTGCGGGTGCGCGTGGAAGAGGCCGACGCGCATGATCTGTTCGGGGTGCCGCTGTAGCGCCGCGAGGCCATGCCCGCCGAACGCCGCCAACGCCTTCCCCGGCGAAGGCCGGGGCCCAGAAGCGGCCCCTCAAGCCTGGAAGCGCTCCGCTTCCGCCGTCATCGCCACTGGGCCCCGGCCTTCGCCGGGGTAGGCGCGATAGTGGCGCGATAGTGGCACCTTCCCAAGGTTTGACAGCGGCGCCAAGCTCGGCTTCCCTGCGCGCTAGCAAAGGAAGCCCGATGATCCGCTACGCCCTGATCCCCCTCGCCGTCCTCGCCGCGCCCGCCGCCGCGCAAGATCTGACCCCCGCCGAAATCGCCAAGATCGACTCGGCGGTCGCCGACGGTTTGAAAGCAACCGGAGTCCCCTCCGCTTCGGTATCGGTGGTGCGCGGCGGCAAGCTGGTGTTCGCCAAGGCCTATGGCAGCCAAGCGCCCGGCTGGACCAGCGCGCGCGCCACCGCGCCCTATCAAATCGCCTCGGTCTCCAAGCAATTCACCGCCGCCGCGCTGCTGCTGCTGCAACGCGACGGGAAGCTCAGCCTGGATGACAAAGTAAGCAAATATCTGCCTGAAATATCGGGCGCGGATCGCATCACCCTGCGCCAACTGCTCAGCCACACCTCGGGGCTGCAGGATTATTGGCCGCAGGATTATAGCTTCGCCGCAATGGAAAAGCCGGTCACGCCCCAGGCGATCGTCGACCGCTGGGCGAAGAAGCCGCTCGATTTCGATCCCGGCACCCAGTGGCAATATTCGAACACCGGCTATGTCGTGGCGGGGATGATCGCCGAGAAGGTCGGCGGCGCGCCCCTGTTCGAGCAGCTCCAACGCCGCGTGTTCAAGCCGCTCGGCATCACGGCTTATGATCAGGACAAGGCGGTGGGCGGTGCTTTCCCCGCCGGCTATCACCGCTTCGCGCTGGGGCCGGTGCGGCTCGCTAAGCCCGCGGCTTATGGCTGGCTGTTCGCGGCGGGCGAACTCGCCATGTCGCCGAGCGATCTCGCCAAATGGAACATCGCCCGGTTGAACCGCACGCTGCTCACCCCCGCCGAATGGGCCGAGCAGGAGCAGGTGGTGAAGCTCAGCAACGGCGGCGACACCCGCTATGGGCTGGGCGTGTTCGTGCTGGGCGGCGCCGACGGCGCGCGGCGGATGATCGAGCATAGCGGCGAAGCGGTCGGCTTCCTCACCGAAAACATCGTCTATCCCGATGAAAAGGCGGCGATCACGGTCGCGGTGAACGCCGATTTCGGCGACGCGCAAGGCACGATTGCGCTGAAGATCGCCGAGGTGATCCTGCCGCCCAAGCCCGAGCCCGAGGCCGCCAAGACCGCCCAGGCGCGCGCGATATTCGATGCGATGCGCGCGGGCACGCTCGACCCCAAGCTGATGACCGAGAATTGGAATTATTTCTACACCGCCGACGTGGCGGGCGATTATCGCGCCTCGCTCACCCCGCTCGGCGCGCCGAGCGCGTTCGAATTGCTGCGCGCGCCGCGGTTGCGCGGCGGCTTCGTCAACCGCAATTACCGGATCACTTATCCCAATGGCCAAAAGCTCATCGCGATCACTTATGCCGAGCCGGGCGACACCGGCCGCTATGAGCAATTTCTGATCTACCCCGCGCAATGACCGATTTCACTCCCCTGCTCCAGCCCGATCGCGGGCAGCCGGCGCGCTTCATCGAGGTCGTGCGCCCCGAGGATTATGCCGCCTGGCTCGCCACCCAACCGCCGCGCGCGCGCGCGTTGCTCGCCGCCGCCCAGGTGACCGGCAAGCCGGGCAACCGCGCGATCCTGCCCGGCGACGGCCCCGAGGATTGGCACGCGCTGCTGATCTGCGACGAGCCCGAAAGCTCGCCCTGGCGGATCGCGAGCCAGGGCGAAGTGTTGCCCGAAGGCGTGTATCGCCTGAAGCATGGGCCGCTCGGCGCGGCCGGCCTCGGCTGGTTGCTCGCCCAGCACCGTTTCGATCGCTACAAGAAGGGCGAGGCGCAAGGGCCGCGCGTGCTGCTGACGAGCGAGCCGGCGCGGATCGACGAGACGCTGCGCCTCGCCGCCGCGACCGCCAAGGTGCGCGATCTGGTCAATCTCGGCGCGAGCGACCTCGGCCCGGCCGAGCTGGAGGCCGAGGCGCAGGCGCTCGCCACCCGCTTCGGCGCGACGCTCGCCGTCACGCGCGGCGACGAACTGGCGCGCGGCTATCCGATGATCCACGCGGTCGGCGCGGCGGCGACCCGCGAGCGCGCGCCCCGGCTGATCGAGCTCGAATGGGGCGCGGCCGAACACCCGCGCGTCGCGATCATCGGCAAGGGCGTGTGCTTCGATAGCGGCGGGCTCGATCTGAAGCCTTCTTCGGGCATGCGGCTGATGAAGAAGGACATGGGCGGCGCCGCCCACGCGCTCGCGCTCGCCGAGCTGGTGATGGCGGCGGGATTGAAGCTGCGGCTGCACCTGCTGATCCCGGCGGTTGAGAATGCCGTCTCGGCGGCCGCTTTCCGCCCCGGCGACGTGCTCCGCACGCGCCGAGGGCTGACGGTCGAGAACACCAATACCGATGCCGAAGGGCGACTGATCCTGGGCGACGCGCTCGCCAAGGCGGGCGAGGCCAAGCCCGAACTGGTGCTCGATTTCGCGACGCTCACCGGCGCCGCACGGGTCGCGCTCGGGCCGGACCTGCCGGCGACCTTCGCCAATGACGAGGGGCTCGCGGCCGAATTGCTCGCGAGTGGCGAGGCAGCGCATGATCCGCTGTGGCGGCTGCCGCTGTGGGCGGGTTATGACGAGCTTCTGACGTCCGACATCGCCGATCTGGTCAACGCCCCCGATGGCGGGATGGCGGGGGCGATCACCGCCGCCTTGTTCCTCAAACGCTTCGTCCCCGAAGGCGCCGCCTGGGCGCATCTCGACACCTATGCCTGGCGCGGCACCGCGAAACCGGGGCGGCCGAAGGGCGGCGAGGCGCTGGGGTTGCGCGCGGCTTGGCGGGTGCTGAAGGGGCGCTACGGCTGAGGCTCTCCGTCGATGTGCCCGCGTCAATCACGGTTAACGTGGCCTTTACCATGCGAGGGTACGTACCGGGCGTTCAACCGGAGGAACGCATGCGCCCTATCGCCGACGACCAATTCGCAACGGCCGGTCAAGAACCGGTCGAATCGCCGATCACCGCCACCGAGGCGATCGACATCATGCTCGCGTTGCTGTCGGACGGGCTCGATCATCCCGAACTTTGGGCGGTGATGCCGCAGTTTCTGGACGGCGTCGACCGGCTCGTCCCCACGCTGCATCAGCGGCTCGCGCTGGAAAGCAATCAGCGCACCCGCGTGTCGCTGGTGCTGCTGATCGCGATTTGCGGCGCGCATCTCGGCCAGGCCCCAGCGATGCTCGATCAGCTTCAGCCGCTGTCGATCCGCTATAGCCAATCGCCGCTCGTGCAGGGCGCGATTTTCTTCGTCGAGGGCGTGTGCAATCCCGACGATCCCAAATACCGGTTGGTCGGCAAGATTTGCCCGGCGCCCTTCGTCCAGCTCGATGTCCTCGACGGTTCGACGCATCAATGCTGCGCGAGCTGGCTGAAGACTTCCGCCGGCGATTTGGCGGCGCATGAATGGCAAGACGTGTGGAACAGCAAGAACGCCCAAGCCATTCGCGAGTCGATGTTCGACGGCACGTATCGCCATTGCAACAAAGGCGCCTGCCCTAAGATTCAAGCCAATGACCTCGTGCCAGCCGACGAGCTTGCCGCGCAATCGGATTTTTGGGCGGATATCATCCACAATCGCCGCACCGAACTCGCCCACGGACCCGAGCTAGTCAATCTCGCCTATGATCGGACGTGCAATCTGGCGTGCCCGAGTTGCCGGTTGGAACGCTATGCCGCCGATGATAACGAGCGTGCACGCTTCACCGATCTTCAGCAAAACAAGATCTTGCCGATGCTGAAGAATGCCAAGCGCGTTTTCGTCACCGGCTCGGGCGACCCCTTCGCCAGCAAGAATTTCCGGCGCCTGATCGAGCAATTGAACGCCGAAGACTATCCCGATCTGAAATTCCAGATCATGACCAACGGCATGTTGTTCACGCCGGCGCAGTGGGACCGTTTCCCCAGTCTGCACCGCCGCACTGCGATCTTGAAGATCAGCATCGATGCCGCGACCGGGCCGACGCACGAATTGCTTCGGCGCGGCGCGCGTTGGCCGGTGATGCTCGAAAACATGGCGTTCGCCGGCGACTTGACGGCGGGGGGGCTGGTCGACCATTTCGAGCTCGTTTTCACGGTTCAGGCCGATAATTTCCGCGAAATGGGCGATGCCGTGGATCTAGCGCATCAGGTGGGCGCGACGGGCATATATTTCGCGCGCCTAACCAATTGGGGCACCTTCACGCATGAACAATATGCCGAGAAGGCGGTGTTCCTGCACGGCCATCCCGATCACGCCGCGTTCCGCAAGCACATGCGGGACCCCCGCCTGCTCGATCCGATCGTTTTGCTCGGCGATCTTGAGTCGTTCGTCGAGGCCGCGCCGATGGAGGATCGCCGCAAGTTCGGCGCTTGAAGCTGGAAGGTCGTTGGTCGAACTTTGCTCACCATGGCGACCCCAGCAAATGATCGCGATCCGTTGTTGGTCGTCGGCGAGCCGATCCGCCGATCGACATCGTCATGCCGACCTCGTTCCGGCAGCCGCCGGTCTCCCAGGCTTGCGGCTCGCCAAGCTCGGCACCGTGGCCCTCGGCAAGCCTGGGGCGACGCCGTTGATCGTCGTCGCGCGCCCGGTCGATCGTGAGCCGCGCCCATAGGACCGTTTCTAGATTCGCGCCAAACTCACCGCCTCGATGATCGGCACGAACTTCGCCGCCGTGAGACTCGCGCCGCCCACCAGCGCGCCGTCGACGTCGGGCGTCGCCAAAATTTCGGCGGCGTTCGCGCCGGTTACCGAGCCGCCGTACAAAATGCGGATGCCGTCCGCCGCTGCGCCCACCAGCATGCGCAGCTTGGCGCGGGCGATGGCGTGGATTTCGGCGATTTCGTCCATCGTCGGGGTGCGGCCGGTGCCGATCGCCCAGCGCGGCTCATAGGCCAAGGTGAACCAATCGGGGCGCGCCTCGTCGGGCACCGATTTCTCGATCTGCGCCTGCACCACGCGCGCGGCGCGGCCGGCGTCGCGCTCGGCCTCGGTTTCGCCGACGCACAGGATCACGTTCAGCCCGTGGCGGTGCGCGGCGGCGGCCTTCGCCCAAACGTCTTGGCTGGTCTCGCCCTGATCGCCGCGCCGCTCGCTATGGCCGACGATGGTGAAACAGGCGCCCGCTTCCTTCACCATCGCGGCGGAGACGCAGCCGGTGTGCGCGCCCGCGTCATTGCCGTGAATGTCCTGCGCGCCGATCGGGAGCGTCGGCACGCGCTCGGCGGCGAGCGCGATCAGCGTCGCGGGCACCGCCACCGCGACATCGACCAGGGGATGCGCCTCGGCGGCGGCGGCGATCGCGTCGAGTTCGGCCAAGGCCGCGCGCGACCCGTTCATCTTCCAATTGCCCGTCACCAATTTGCGCCGCATCGCTCGCTCCCTGTTCCTGGCGGGCGCTGATGCCCGAGCTTGATGCGCGCGCCAAGCCCCCCTAAACGAGGCGCCTTTCCATTGCCCAAGGACGCGCCCTCCCCCATGCTCAGCTTGTTTCGTCGTTTGATTGCTTCGCGCCTGGGGGCGGTGATCGCGCTGGCCGCGCTGATCGTGATCGCGATCGCTTTCGTCATCGGCGACATCGGCGGGCTCAAGCTCGGCGGCGGCGCGCAGGGCGGCCCGCAGGCGGTGATCGCGACGATCGGGAGCCAGAAGGTGACGGCGGCCGATCTGCGCGAACGGATCAAAAGCGACGTCGCCAATTTCCGCCAGCAACAGCCGACGCTCACCGAGCAGCAATATCTGGCGGCGGGCGGGTTCGAGGGCACGCTCAACCGGCTGATCGGCGGGATCGCGCTCGAGGAATTCGGCAAGCAGCTCGGCCTCGCCGCGCCCAAGAAGCTGGTCGACCAGCAACTCGCCGCGATCCCCGGGCTGCAGGGGGTGGACGGCAAGTTCAACAATGACGTTTACAAGCAGCTGCTCCAGCAGCGCGGGCTCACCGATCGCCAGGTGCGCGCCGATATCGCGCGCTCGATCGTCATCGAGCAGCTCCAGCTGCCGATCCAGGGCGCGACCCAGGTGCCGACCAAGCTTGCCGAACCCTATGCCGCGTTGCTGCTCGAAGAGCGCACGGGCCAGGTCGGCTTCATCCCGGCGCAAGCGATCGGCGCGGGCGCGGTGCCGACCGCCGAGGAGCTGAAGAGCTATTATCAGCGCAACCAGGCGCGCTTCCGCATCCCCGAGCGCCGCGCGCTGCGGGTGGCGGTGGTGACGCCCGACACGCTCAAGGCCGCCGCGACCCCGAGCGAGGCCGAGATCGCCGCCGCCTATCGCGCCCAAGCCGCGCGCTTCGCCGCGCGCGAAACGCGTGACCTCGCGCAAGTGGTGGTGAGCGGGCAAGCCCAGGCCGATGCGCTCGCCGCCAAGGTGCGCGGCGGCACGCCGATCGCGGCGGCGGCCAAGGCGATCGGGCTCGAAGCGGCGACGCTTACCGGGGTCGACCAAGCCGGCTATGCCGCGCAAACGACGCCCGAGCTCGCCAAGGCGGTATTCGCGGTGCCCCAGGGCGGGGTCGCGGGGCCGGTGAAGGGGCCGCTCGGGCTCACCGTGGTGCAGGTGCAAAAGGTCGCCAAGCAAGCCGCGCAAAGCGAGGCGCAAGCGCGCGCGACGCTCATCGCCGAACTCGGCAAGGCCAAGCTCGCCAAGGCGCTGTCCGACGCGCAGGAGCAGATCGGCGACGCGATCGACGCCAAGGGCACTTTCGCCGACATCGTCGCCAAGCGCAAATTGGTGGTGGAAGCGGTGCCGCCGGTGACCGCCGCCGGGATCGATCCCACCAATCCCGATCGCCGACCCAACCCCGCGCTCGCCCCGGTGCTCGACGCCGCGTTCAAGATCGACCCGAGCGAAGGGCCGCAACTGGTGCCGCTCGGCCAAGACGGCAGCTTCGCGCTGATGATCGTCGACCGCGTGCTGCCCCCCTTCACCCCGCCGCTCGCCGAGCTGCGCGACGTGGTGGCGCGCGGCTTCACCATCGACCGCGCCCAGCGCCGCGCGCGCGAGGTGGCGGCGCAAGTGGTCGCCAAGGTCAACAAGGGCACGCCGCTCGCGCAAGCGCTCGAGGAAACCGGGCTCGCGCTGCCGCCGGTGCAGCCGCTGCGCGCGGCGCGGGCGCAGCTCGAGCTGATGGGCGCCCGCGCGCCCGCGCCGGTGACGCTCGCTTTCGCGATGGCGCCCAAGAAAGCCAAGCTCCAGGCGGCGCCCGATGGTCAGGGCTGGCTGATCGTCTATCTCGACAAGATCACCCGCCGCGACGGCGCGGCGCCGCCGCAGATCGTGAGCGCGCGCCAGGCCGAACTGGGGCAGAATATCGGCAATGAATATCTCGAGCAGCTCGTGCGCGCGGTGCGCGACCAGCTGAAGGTGAAGGTCGACGAGGCCGAAGTCGCCAAGCTGCGCGCCGAACTGACGGAGCAGCCGCGCTGAGCGCCGTTCAAGGCATCGCCGCCGCGCGCGCGGCGCTCGCACAAGGCCGGCCGGCGTTGCTGTGGCAGGCGCGCATCGCCGACACCGAGACGCCGGTCGCCGCCGCGCTCAAGCTGATCGAGCCCGGGCGCGGCGATTATCTGCTCGAATCGGTCGAAGGCGGCGCGGTGCGCGGGCGGCATTCGATGCTCGGCCTCGCCCCCGATCTGCTGTTCCGCGCGCAAGGGGAAAAGGCGGAGATCAACCGCCATTGGCTCACCGATCGCGACGCCTTCAGCCCCTGCCCCGCGCCGACGCTCGCCGCCTTGCGCGCGCTCGTCGCGAGCTGCCGGATGGAGGTGCCGCCCGAACTGCCACGCGCGCTCGCCTGTTTGGTCGGCTATTTCGGCTATGAGACGGTGGGGCTGGTCGAGCGGCTGCCGCGCGCCGCCGACCCGGGGCTGGGCTTGCCCGACATGATCTTCGCGCGGCCGACCGTGATCCTGTTGTTCGATCGCCTGGCGGACGGCCTGTTCATCGTCGCCCCCGTCTGGCCCGACGCGGCGCGCGCGCCGGATGCGCTGATCGCCGCCGCCGCCGAGCGGATCGAGGCGACCGCCGCCCGCCTCGCGACCGCGCCGCTGCCGCCGCCGGTGCGTGGCGACCCCGGCGACATCGCGCTCACCCCGGTGCTCGCGCCCGGGCGCTATGCCGCGATGGTCGCGGCGGCCAAGGACTATATCGTCGCGGGGGACATTTTTCAGGTGGTGCTCGCCCAGCGCTTCACCGCGCCCTTCGCCCTGCCCGCGTTCGAGCTTTACCGCGCGCTCAGGCGGGTGAACCCTTCGCCTTTCCTCTATCATCTCGATCTGCCGGGCTTCGCGCTCACCGGGTCGAGCCCCGAAATCCTGGTGCGCGTGCGCGATGGCGAGGTGACGATCCGCCCGATCGCCGGCACCCGCCCGCGCGGCCGCACCGCGCATGAGGACGAGGCCCATCGCGCGAGCCTGCTCGCCGATCCCAAGGAGCGCGCCGAGCATCTGATGCTGCTCGATCTGGGGCGCAACGACGCCGGGCGTGTGGCGCAGGCCGGCAGCGTGCGGGTGACCGACAGCTATGGCATCGAATTCTACAGCCATGTGATGCACATCGTCTCGAACGTGATCGCCCGGCTCGATCCCCGCCACGACGCGCTCGACGCGCTGTTCGCGGGGTTTCCCGCCGGCACCGTCTCGGGCGCGCCCAAAGTGCGCGCGTGCGAGATCATCGCCGAATTGGAGAGCGAAGCGCGCGGCGCCTATGCCGGGGGCGTCGGCTATTTCTCGCCCGATGGATCGATGGATTCGTGCATCGTGCTGCGCACCGCCGTGGTGAAGGATGGCATGATGCACGTGCAAGCGGGCGCGGGCATCGTCGCCGACAGCGATCCAGCCTATGAACAGCGCGAATGCGAGGCGAAGGCCGGTGCCCTCCTCGCCGCCGCGCGCGAAGCGATCACACGGGCGAGCGAGGCGGGGTTCGGGAAGTGAAGTCAAATCTCCGGGAGCTACACCCCAGAACGAGATCACCCAGAAAATTTTATTGACCTATACGATCCAATGTCGCTTTTTATTTTGGCGATGCCCCTCAATGTGACATCGCGCACACAGAGCTTGAAGGTCTTCTTCTTTGTTCGAACCATAGACCGCATGATGAACATGTTCTGACGGCCGCTCACAGCCATCAATTTCGCAGATCGGACGCTTTTCTCGAACTCGCTTGCTGCGCTTTGAGCGGGTACTTACTTTTGCCATGAGCACTCCTGACTTTTGCTCAGATGGACTTAAATTAAAAAAAACAGATTTCTCGTAGCGACTTATGCTTATTAGGAGGGTAAGAATTGCTGGTTGCACGTCTAGTAATGAAACGGCTTCATTGCCCCCGCGCCTTCGCCGCACGTTCGGCTTGCCATTGCTGGATCAGTTGGAGCGTGCATCCCGTCTGCCCGCCGGTGCCGATCGGCGAGCAGGTGTCGGGGATGCCGCTCGCGCGCCGGCTCGCTTCGTCGAGCGCCAGCGCGCGCGCGCCCCAAGCCTGGTTCTTCGGCTTGATCGGCCCCTCGTTGCGCAGCGCGAGCGGCACGCGATAGGGGCTTTCGATCGGCGCGCAGACCACCACTTCATTGCCCTCGGCCTTGGGGCACTCCTCACCCGGCTTGATCAGGATCGAGCGGATGCGCTGCGGCGGCTCGGCCTGATAGCTGTCATCGGCTTGTTGCGCGGGCGCCGCCGCCGGGGCCGCGAGCAGCGCGGCGAGTAGCAAGATCATGGCCGGTCCTTTCGCCGTCTCGCGTCGCACGTGGGAGCTTGCGCGGCGATGAACAAGGGTTTGACCGCGCAACGAGCGACGCTAGGCTAGGGTTCATGGTCGCTCGTCTTCTCGCGCTGTTCGCGCTCGCCCTTGCGCTTGCAACCCCCGCCCGGGCGGAATGGCCGGTGCGCGAGGGCGATTTCGTCGCGCGCGACGTACGTTTCAAATCGGGCGAGACGCTCGCCGAAGTGCGGCTACATTACCGCCTGCTCGGGACCCCGCACCGCGACGCGCGCGGGCAGATCGACAATGCGGTGATGGTGCTCCATGGCACCGGCGGCTCGGGGCGCAATTTCCTGGTGCCGCAATTCGCCGACGAGCTTTACGGCCCCGGCGCGCCGCTCGATCTGGCGACGACCTTGGTCATCCTGCCCGACAATATCGGGCACGGCGCCTCGTCCAAGCCGAGCGACGGGCTGCGCATGGCGTTCCCGCGTTACGACTATGACGATATGGTCGCGCTGCAGCACCGGCTGCTGACCGAGGGGCTGGGCGTCACCAAACTCAAGCTGATCCTGGGCACCTCGATGGGGTGCATGCACGCCTTCGTCTGGGGCGAGACTTATCCGGGGTTCGCCGAGCGGCTAGCGCCCTTCGCCTGCAACCCGGTGGCGCTCGCCGGGCGCAACCGGATGTGGCGCAAAATGGCGATCGAGGCGATCCGCGCCGATCCCGCCTGGGCGAATGGCGCTTACACCAGCCCCCCTGCGATGGGGGTGCGCGCGGCGGCGAATCTGCTGATCCTCGCCGGGCTCAACCCGGTCGCGGCGCAAGCGCAACTCCCCACCCGCGCCGCCGCCGACGCCGCCTATGACACAGCTTTCGCGCGCGCCGCGCAATTCGATGCGAACGACGCGCTTTATTTCCTCGATGCATCGCGCAACTATGATCCGTCGCCCGCGCTCGAGAAGATCACCGTGCCTTTGCTGTGGATCAACTCGGCGGACGATTTCATCAACCCGCCCGAGCTCGGCTTTCAGGCGAGCATGGCCAAGCGCATGCCCCGCGCGCGCGCGATCCTGATCCCGGCGAGCGCCGAGACCAAGGGGCACGGCACGCACACTTGGGCCAAATTCTGGAAGGCCGATCTGGCGGCGTTGCTCGCTCTTCCCAGCGCGCCGCCCGCCCGCTAAGGGCGCGCCGGTGATCCTGGTCATCGACAATTACGACAGCTTCACCTGGAATCTGGTCCATTATCTGATGGAGCTGGGGACCGAGGTGAAAGTGGTGCGCAACGACGCGCTCTCGGCCGCCGAGGCGCTGGCGAGCAACGCCCATGCCTTTCTGATCTCGCCGGGGCCGAAAACGCCGAACGAGGCGGGGATTTCGCTCGATCTGGTCGCGGCCTGCGCCGACGCCGGCAAGCCCTTGCTCGGCGTGTGCCTCGGGCATCAGGCGATCGGCCAGCATTTCGGCGGGCAAGTGGTGCGCGGCGGGCTGATGCACGGCAAGACTTCGCCCGTGCGGCACGACGGCACCGGGCTGTTCGCCGGCCTCCCCTCGCCCTTCCAGGCGACGCGCTATCACTCGCTGATCGTCGATCCGGTGCCGGAAGGGCTGGTGGTGAACGCGACCGCGGAGGATGGCTCGGTGATGGGCTTTCGGCATGAGAGCCTGCCGATCCACGGGGTGCAGTTCCACCCCGAAAGCATCGCGACCGAGCATGGCCATGCCATGCTCGCCAATTTCCTGGCGCTGGCGGGCGTGAACGCGGCGTGACCACCCTCCCCAATCCCGCCGCGCCGCTGAACGCGGCCGAGGCGGCGCAGGCCTTCGCCGACATTCTCGATGCGAAGACCAGCGAAGAAGCCATCGCCGCTTTCCTGATCGGCCTCACCGAACGCGGCGAGACCGCGACCGAAATCGCCGAAGCGGCGAAAGCTTTGCGCGCGCGGCTGATCCCGATCGCGGCGCCGCCGGGCGCGATCGACGTCTGCGGCACGGGGGGCGATGGGCATCACACGCTCAACGTCTCGACCGCCGTGTCGCTGGTGGTGGCGGCCGCCGGGGTACCGGTCGCCAAGCATGGCAATCGCGCCGCCTCGTCCAAGGCGGGGGCGGCGGACACGCTCGAAGCGCTCGGGCTCGACATGGCGCGCGCCGGGGCGACCGCCGAGGCGAGCCTGCGCGATATCGGCATTTGCTTCCTGTTCGCCGCCAATCATCACCCGGCGATGAAGCGCATCACCCCCATCCGGCGCAAAATCGGCAAGCGCACGATCTTCAACCTGATGGGCCCGCTCGCCAACCCCGCGCGCGTCGGGCGCCAGCTGATCGGCATCGCCCGGCCCGATTATGCGCCGGTCTACGCCGAGGCGCTCGCCCGGCTCGGCACCGAGGCGGCGCTCGTCGTCTCGGGCGAGGAGGGGTTGGACGAATTGTCGGGTGCCGGCCCGAGCGTGGTCGAGCGCGTCGGCGCGGCGACGCTCCCGGCGCGCATCGCGCCCGAGGATGCCGGGCTGCCGCGCCACCCGATCGCCGCGATCCGCGGCGGCGACCCCGCTTACAACGCCGCCGCCTTGCGCCGCTTGCTCGCCGGGGAGCGCGGCGCTTATCGCGACGCGGTATGCCTCAACGCCGCCGCCGCGCTTGTGCTCGCGCGTGCAGCCCCCGATTTGCCGTCCGGTGCCGCACACGCCGCCGAAATGCTCGATAGCGGCGCCGCGCGCGCGCTGCTCGACCGTTGGATCGCTTATGACCATTCTTGACCGTATCCTCGAGACCAAGCGCGCCGATGTCGCCGCGCGCAAGGCCTGCACGCCGTGGAGCGCGCTCGACGCGCAGATCGCCGAACAGACCCCGCCGCGCGGCTTCCGCGCCGCGCTCGATCGCGTGGCGGCGACCGGCCCCGCGCTGATCGCCGAGATCAAGAAGGCGAGCCCCAGCAAGGGCGTGATCCGCGCGGATTTCGATCCCCCCGCGCACGCCCGCGCCTATGAAGCGGGCGGCGCGGCGTGCCTATCGGTGCTGACCGACGAGTCCTGGTTCCAGGGGCATGACGCTTATCTCACCGCCGCCCGCGCCGTCACCGCGCTGCCGGTGCTCCGCAAGGATTTCATGGTCGATCCCTGGCAGGCGGCCGAATCGCGCGCGCTCGGCGCCGACGCGATCCTGCTGATCATGGCCGCGCTCGACGATGCGACGCTCGCCGAGATCGAGGCGGCGGCGGGCGATTGCGGGCTCGACGTGCTGGTCGAGGTGCATGACGCCAAGGAGCTCGAGCGCGCGCTGAAGCTCGAGTCGCGGCTGATCGGGGTCAACAACCGCGATTTGCGCGACTTCAGCGTCAGTTTCGAGCGCACCTTCGCGCTGATCGACAAGGCGCCCGCCGATTGCACTTTCGTCGCCGAAAGCGGCCTTTCGACCCGCGCCGATCTCGATGCGTTGCGCGCGCGCGGGGTGAATTGCTTCCTGGTCGGCGAGGCGCTGATGCGCGCCGCCGATGTCGAAGCGGCGACCGCTACGCTGCTGGGGCGCGACCATGGCTGAACTCACTCATCTCGACGAAAGCGGCGCGGCGCGCATGGTCGATGTCGGCGCCAAGCCCGCGACCGCCCGCGCGGCGACCGCCGAGGGGCGCATCGCGATGTCCGCCGAGGCCGCGCGCGCGATCGCCCAAGGCTCGGCCAAAAAGGGCGACGCGCTCGCGGTCGCGCGCGTCGCGGGCATCATGGCGGCGAAGCGGACCAGCGAGCTGATCCCGCTCTGCCATCCGGTGCCGCTCAGCCAGGTGCGGATCGAGTTGCTGCCCGATGAAAGCGGGGTCACGGTGCGCGCGACCTGCGCCTGCACCGGGCCGACCGGGGTGGAGATGGAAGCGCTCACCGCCGTCTCGGTCGCGCTGCTGACGCTTTACGACATGGCCAAGGCGCTCGACAGGGGGATGACGATCGGCCCGATCGCGCTGCTCGCCAAATCGGGCGGCCAATCGGGCGATTGGACGCGCTGACGAGCGCGAGACGCCCCTCACCTCGTCACCCCCGGACTTGATCCGGGGTCCGCGGGAGGCGCCGGGCCAAGCACCTGGGGACGGTCGTAGAAGCAAAAGCACCAAGCCCCACCGTATCTTAGCTCGATTTCGCAAGCCCGCGCGCGGCGAAGCTGCCAAGCATCGCTCAAAAGGGAGGGCAGGATGCGGCGCTTTTGGTTGCTCATCGGCTTGGGGGTCGCGAGCCTCGCCGCGCCGGCCCAGGCCGCGCCCGAGGAAATCCAAGTCTATATGGACGAGCTCAACGATCCCTGGGACACCGGGCTCGACATCCATTTCAATTATGTGCCGACCGGCCTGCCGGGGATCGATTATCCCGGCGAGCAAGCCTCGGTGAACCGCTTCCGCTATACCCCCGAATTCGCGCTCGGCCTTCCCGGCCATTTCGAGCTTGGCGCCTATCTGCCGCTCGGCACGATCGACCGCGAGGGGCGGGTCGCAGCGCATGGGGTGAAGGGCCGGCTCAAATGGCTGGGGCCGGTGCCCAAAGGCGCCAATTGGTGGTGGGGCGCCAATTTCGAGATAGGCTATGAGGACAAGGCGCTCGACATCAACCCCGTGAACGCCGAGTTCAAGGCGATCTTGGGCGGCCGCTTCGGCCGCTGGACGCTCGCGGGCAATCTCAATCTCGATTTCGTGGTCTCGGGTCCACAGCCGACCCCGCTCGCCTTCGATTTCGACAGCAAGATCAGCTATAAGCTTTCGGAAAAAGTCGAGATCGGGATCGAGGCCTATGACGGGCTCGGCACCACTCGCGATTTCGGCGATTTCAACCAGAGCGAGCAGACCGTCTACGCGGTGGTCGACGTGGACGTCGGCGGCGGCTGGGCGGTGAATTTCGGCGTCGGCCACGGCTTCGGCGCGAACCCGGACGATATCACGGTGAAAGCGATCCTCTCGGTGCCGTTCAGCCGCAAGCGGCGGGCGTGAGGGAGACCTGAAAAACAGGCATCGGTCGGCCAAACTTGGCCTCCGCCGCGCACGCCGGCCCTTGCGTCGCCCCGGCCCCGCGCCGAAGCGGGACTTCAGCTTCGGTCGCAAGCGAGCCCAAGCCCTGGACCAAGTCCGGGGGGACGGATGAGGTCCATCCCCCGCCCTTAGAGCGATTTCCAGGCAGGTGGAATCACCTGCCGACTCGGAAATCGCGGTAAATCAAAGATCTAGAGCGGCGATCCGATGCAATCGGATCGGAAACCGCTCTAGCGCCAAAAGCGCCCCAATAACCGTGTCATTCGGTTCAACAGGGTCTCGCCATGGTGATGACCGCAGTTGCGGGCGCGCGCGCGGATCGGTCGAACGCCAATGTCGCCGGCACCGGGCGCGGCCGAGAAATAGCGTTCGAATTTTCCATCGACGCCCTTGAATTGATCGGCATCTGCCGGCGTTTGCCCCCCATCGAAGGTCACGTTGGGCCAAATCGCCGCATATTTGGCGTTGAGTTCAATCCAAGGGCCCGCGCGCGGATCGTCATCGAAAACGATGGCGTCGATCGGGCATTCCACGATGCAACAACCGCAATCGACACATTCGGTTGGGTTGATGACGAGCATATTCTCGCCCTCATAGAATGCATCGACCGGGCAGACTTCGACGCAAGCCATGTGCTTGCACTTGATGCACGAATCCGTGATCACCGCTGTCATGCTGTCGTCTCCTGCGTCGGCGCGATGCGGCATAGCCGTTCGTATCGAGCGTCCGCAAACGCCGCGACCGTGGTCAAGACCCTTTGGCGACCTCAGCGCAAGCTTGCCCCCACCCGCTCCGCCATGGCACGGCAACCGCCATGACCCTCCTCAGCGTCGCCGAAGCCCAAGCGCGCCTCTTCGCCGCCGCGCCGCGCGTGGGCGCCGAGACGGTGGCGCTCGCCGAGGCCGCCGGGCGCTGGCTCGCCGCGCCGCTTATCGCCCGGCGCGACCAGCCGAGCGCGGACCTGTCGGCGATGGACGGCTATGCGCTGCGCTTCGCCGAGCTGCCCGGGCCGCTCAGCGTGATCGGCGAAAGCGCGGCGGGGCGGGCGTTCGATCGCGCGCTCGGCGCGGGCGAAGCGGTGCGGATCTTCACCGGCGCGCCGCTCCCCCAGGGCGCCGACACCATCCTGGTGCAGGAAGAAGCGCGGCGCGAGGGGGCGCTGCTGTGGCTCAACGGCGCGGGGCCGCGCGCGCGCGGTCGCCATGTCCGCCGCCTTGGGCAGGATTTCGCGCGAGGCGCCGAACTGCTCCCCGCCGGCGCGCGCGTTACCCCGGCGGCGATCGGGCTCGCGGCGGCGGCGGGGCATGGCGCGCTCGCGGTGAACCGGCGTGTGCGGGTCGCGATCGCCGCGACGGGGGACGAACTCGTCCCGCCCGGCGCGCCCGTCGGGCCGGCGCAACTCCCCGAGGCGAATGGCGCGATGCTCGCCGCGCTCATCGCCGATCTGCCGGTGGAGGTGACCGATCTCGGCATCGTCCCCGATCGGCTCGACGCGCTCACCGATGCCTTCGTCGGCGCGCGCGCCGATGTGATCGTCACCAGCGGCGGCGCCTCGGTCGGCGATCATGATCTGGTGCGCCCCGCGCTCCAGGCGGCGGGCGGCGCGATCGATTTCTGGCGGATCGCGATGCGCCCCGGCAAGCCCTTGCTCGCGGGGCGGCTCGGCGAAGCGGTGGTGCTGGGGCTGCCGGGCAATCCGGTGTCGGCCTTCGTCACCGCGACGCTCTTCCTGCGCCCGCTCGTCGCGGCGCTAGCCGGCGCGGCCGATCCGCTGCCGCGCCGCCGCCGCGCGCCGCTCGCCGCGCCGCTCCCGGCGAACGACGGCCGCGAGGATTATCTGCGCGGCTGGTGGGTCGAAGAGGGCGTCGTCGCCGCCGCGACGCAAGACAGCGCGATGCTGGCGACGCTCGCGCGCGCGACCTGCCTGATCGTCCGCCCGCCGCACGCGGGCGCGGCGTTAGTCGGCGACTCGGTGGAAATCCTCGACATTGCTTGACCCCTTGCCTGACCCCTTGCTTGACAACGCCTTGGATGTTTCCTAATCGTTCGGTGTTCGTTCGCGCCGGAGGTCTTATGCTGACGCATAAACAGCATGAACTGCTTTGCTTCATCAACGATCGCTTGGCCGAAAGCGGGGTTTCGCCTTCGTTCGAGGAAATGAAGGAAGCGCTCGATCTGAAGTCGAAATCGGGGGTGCACCGGCTGATCAGCGCGCTCGAGGAACGCGCTTATATCCGCCGCCTGCCCAATCGCGCGCGCGCGCTCGAAGTGTTGCGCATGCCCGAGCGCGGCGAGGCCAAGAAGCGCGCCGCGCGCGCCGAGCCCAAGCCCGATAATTTCCGCCCCGCCCCGCCGCCGGCGAACGACGTGATCGAAATTCCGCTCCACGGCCGCATCGCGGCGGGCGTGCCGATCGAGGCGTTCGAGGACTCGGCGATGCTCGCGGTGCCCGCCGCCTTGCTCGGCATGGGCGATCATTATGCGCTCGAGGTCGCGGGCGATTCGATGGTCGAGGCGGGCATTTTGGACGGCGATTATGCGCTCATTCGCCGCACCGACGTCGCGCGCGACGGCGAGATCGTGGTCGCGCTGATCGACGATAGCGAGGCGACGCTCAAATATTTCCGCCGTGAGGGAACGATGGTGCGGCTCGATCCGGCGAACCGCGCCTATGATCCGCAGCGCTATCACCCGAACCAAGTGCGCGTGCAGGGCAAGCTCGCGGGGTTGCTGCGGCGCTATGATTAGGGTGTTTTGGGCATAGCCTGGTGTATTGCGTTGGGTTTCGCCGGGTTGGCGACGCCGCGCCGGTTATCGGCTGACGCCATTTCGCTCCGGCAATTGCCGAACGACGAGGCAAGCGATCCCCGAGCGTCGGCGCATTTGCCGCCCACCCAAGGATGCGCGTCCCCCGCCCGCGCGACCGTCGCGACCCGCGCGCTCGGCAGCCAGATCGCGACGCCGCCGCTGCGCGCGAGCGTCGCTCGATCGAGCTTCAGCCAGCGCGGCGCGCAGGCCCTCGGCAGCCGCCGCTCGCTGATCGCGATATCGGCCTCGGCGCACGCCGCGATCAGCGCGCGATAGGGCAAGGGATAGCTGCTGCGTGTCGCCAAGATCCGCCAGCGGCGCGCGCCCACGCGGCGCTCGACCAGGCAGAGATCGGCGCTGCACCGCGCGTCGGCGCTCGCGTCGATCAGCCAGGGCACCCCCGCCTCCCCCGCATTCTCGCCGAGCAAGGCCTGGACATAATCCCCCGTGCGCTCGCGCAAAATCGCGAGCCTGCCATCGCCCAGCCGGAACGCGACATGGCGCCCGTCGCCCGTCACCAGCAGATCGGGCGCGGGGGTGAGCGCGGTCCAGGCGGCGCCGATGAGCGCGGGGGCGAGCCCCCACAACCGCCAGCGCGTCCGCCACAAGACCAGCCACAAGCCGCCGCCGACGATCAGCGCGAAAGCCCCCACCGGCATCGCCGGCAGCAAGGCGACCGCCCCGGGCGCCGCCGCCGTCACCCGCGCGAGCCAGAGCAAGGCGTCGATCGCCCACCCCGTCACCGCCCAAAAGGGCGCGCCGAGCCCGATCAGATCGGCCGCCAGCGCCAGCGCCTCGGCGGGCATCACCACGAAAGTGGTGAGCGGGATCGCGACGATGTTGGCGAGCGCGCCATAAACCCCGGCCTTGTGGAAATGGAACAGCCCGATCGGGATCAGCGCCGCCTCCACCACCACCCCTGTCGCCAACAGCGCGACCAGATGCCGACCGAGCCGCGCCGCCACCCCCTCTTCGCGCGGGGCGAGCCAGGCGCGCATCGGCGCCGCCTCGCTCAGCGCGACGATCGTCGCGACGGCGGCGAAGGAGAGTTGGAAGCTCGGCCCCATCAGCGCCTCGGGCCAAAAGCTCAGCACCACCAGCGCGCCCGCGGCGACGAGCCGCAGCGTCAGCGCCTCGCGCCCCAGCGCGAGCGCCGCCAGCACGAGCAACGCGGCGACGCAGGAGCGCACCGTCGGCACCTCGGCGCCGGTGAGCCAAGTATAGCCGATCGCCGCGACCGCCGCCGCCCCCGCCGCGATCAGCCGCA
>LWDI01000093.1 GCA_002083475.1 Proteobacteria bacterium SG_bin5 | reverse complement strand
AAAGGCGCTCCGATGCCGGAACCGGGGCGGCACCGCCGCCAAGCCGGCGAGCGACAGCATTTACCGTTGGCCCAACTACTCGCTCGCCAATCGTGCGCCCCAACGCGCCGCCAGCAGCCCCCAGAGCGCCGCCAGCAAGCGCACCGCCAAGCCTGTCCTGATTGTTCTCGCCCGCCCCGAATACCGCGCCATAGCCTGCGTCGAGGGCCAGCGCACGCGGCGCCAATGCAGCGGCTCCGCGACCGACGCCCGCCACGCCGCCGGTCGCGAGCATCGTGCTGACACCGCCCGCAACTTGCCCAATGCCGAAAGCAAGAGGGTTGGTATCGCGAATTAGCCCTTTTTTGAAATCGGCCTCAGCAATCGCCTGATCCATCGGCTTGCCGGTAAGCAGCGAATCCGCCGCGCCGTAGAGTTCATCATCGAAAGGGACGCTGCCATTGGCATACCCCACGATCGATGCGCCTACCGGATTGCTGGCGATACTGCCGACAATTTTCTCGGTTGTAGTCGTGTCGCGCCGGCCTGATTGAGGAATTGAAACTTTCGCCTTTCCCCAGCCAGAATTCCCGTTGCGCTTGTTCCACTTAAGGGCTTCGTTCCATGCTTGGCGAAATTTCGCCAGAGCCTCACCAGTCGGCGCGTTACCATATTCGCGAGCCACTGCCATTGCGTCCGCAAAGGTACCACCGCGATCAAGGATCGACTGAAGCACCGCTGCGTACCGGCGATCGGTGTCGGTTGCGAACTGCATCGCGCCAGTGGTGATCTCAGCGCGCCCTTCGTACGGCCTAGGTCCGGCTGCGGCTTGCTGGCCGCCGTTTGATCCACCTCCGCTTCCAAGCGCAGGCCCAGGCATGGCATCAGCGCCGCGACCATCGCTCACACCGGGCAGCATGCCCTTAGCTTCGTTCAGCGCCCTTTCGTCGCCACCAATGCGCCGATAGATGTCTCCGTAGTGATCAATCACGTCATCAAGCGAGCGGCTGAACTGCTCGCCGCTTTGGCTCTGATCGAGCGACGCGATCGTGCTTTGCAGAAGCCGCATGTCGGCGTCGGTCACGTTGCCGATTGCGCCGCCCGTCGGACTATTCTGCCGCATCTGCTGAAGGTTGGTAAAGGCAATGTTGCCCTTGATCGTGTCCAGCGTAGCGGCCAAATCCTTAGCCTTCGTGCCACCAATCGACGCCATCGTTCCCGAGCCAAAGCCCGTTGCCATCCAGCCTTCTTGCGCAAGCTGCTTAGCCAGCTGCGCTTTCCGAACCACGTTAAGTAGTTCGGCGCGACGCTGCGCCAGGGCATCGGCAGTTTCTTTGCGCTTCGGGTCGTCCGGTCCACCAGGGATCGGCTCAACGCCTTCGCGGGGATCGGGCTTATAGCGGAATCCAGGCGGCGGCTTACCATACATCCGCTCCAGCTCGTCGTCCGCCATCTTGCGGCGCTTCGCTTCAGCGTCAGCCTTATCGTTGGCAAGCCGCTGCTCGTCGAGCGCAGCCTGCGTCGGCGTCTGCGGCGCTGGCTGGCGCGGCGGTGTCAGCGGCACCAACGGCGGAGCCGGCCGTGTGGCGGGTCGTGACGACACGGGGTTAAATTCCGCCCACGGATCGCGCACTTGCTGCCCGGCGGATGGAAGCGCTTGGCCGCCAACCGGCTTGAACTCCGCCCAAGGATCCTGATCATCAATCACCGCTCAAAAATCCTTCCATCGGGCGCCCGGATAATGGTTCCTTTGGGCAGGCTGCGCGCTTGAGTTGGGCTTTCCACCGCCACAGGCACGCGGTTCCGCTGCTGCCACCGCAAGAACCCCTGCGGGCCGAGCGATTGGATAAGCGGCCCTACCTGATCCGGTAGTGCAAAACCCCCCTCGGTCGGGTTGCCCAACGCCGGGGGCTGGGGCGCGGCACCGGAGGCACCAGCAACCGCGCCAGCGTTCGGGTTCGCGTAGAGGGTGTTGTCGGCGCCCTTGATATATGGGCTTTCGAACACCGTTTGCCGCGTCCGAGGATCAAACGCGATCTCCCCAGCGCCAAGAATCGTAAGCTTCGGCGTCACAAGCTCCTTGAGGCTCTGGCCCATCGTAATGAACCGATCCAAGGTCTGGTCGCTCAAATCGCCGATCTGGCTGAACTGCTCTTGCCCCAGCCCGTATTGCTGAAGGCTCGGAACCATCGCGCGGAACTCAGCGGCGCGCTGTTCCGGAGGCAACTGCTTTAACCGATACGCGGCTCTGCCAATCGCCTCGCCCACGCGCTGGGTCTGTTCCAACTGCTCCCTATTTGCGGAATAGATAATATCCTGAAGCTGCTTGGCGTATTCCGGGTCAATCGCGTACAGTTGGCGCAATGCGTCCGTGTTGATCTTCGCCCCATCGGTGCGCGGGGGCAGTCGCGCCGGATCAACCAGCGCGGCGGGGGGCTGGGATGCCGTGGCCCCAGGCATTTCAGCACTTGGAGCCACGCCACCAGATGCCGGATCACCTCCTTTCGCCTGCGGGCCGAAAACACGAGAAACAAGGTCCGAGCGCTGCTGTTCGCGCGCCAGCTTGGCCTTGTTTAGCTCAAATTCCTGTTGGGCAATCATCTGCTGCGTCCGGTTCGCGCGCATCTGCTGCACGGCGCCGAGCACGCCAAGCACGTTGACCGGCTCGATGCCATATGGTCCAGCCATTACTGTCGCACCGGCATGGTGATATTCAAGAACCCCATCTGATTTTCCTCAATTGATGGTGATGCGAAGGGATGGAGAGTCCACATTTCCTGCTTCGAAAGCGATTAGTTTGCCGATCATTTTCCAATCTTCCGGTGTGGCGAGCGCGTCACTCCATTGGTCAAATTGAAAGGGCCGCATCGCGTTCAAGAACCCACCGCAGGCTTGGTCGAACGAGATACCAAACGTCGCCGCACAGGACTCGCAAATCGTCCGGGCCAGCCCACACCCAATTTGAACTACAAGTGGGTCTAAAGCGCTTTCCGGCGTTCTGGCCGGCGGATTGACCATCGGCGGAGATTGCAACGCGTCGATCACGATCTCGGACGGGTTCATTGTACCCGGCCGCCCTCAGCTAGCTCGCGTTTGATGGCCTCGCGAATAAGTTCGCTGACTGATATGTCACGCGCACTTGCCTCGGCGCGGATCGGCAGAACGAGTTTCGCGGGAACGCGGACATGGATAACGGAAGAGAGCATATCGCCTCACAAAGATTCGGAGCTTTCCCGATGGCTTTGCGTTCGTGCCGCCTCGGCTTACGGCGGGCGTAGATGGCTATATCGCTCGAACGCGAAACATGTAACACAGAGCGCCGAATATGGGAAGCCCTATTTTCCATTCCATAGGCAATAATCTCTCCATCATTTGCAGCCCAACCGGATAATACTGGCGAGCCACACAGAATGGGGGATCATTAGCGCCGCAGCATGCGTTGTGCTATTCACGGCTTTTGTACTTTACCGCGTGGCATAATTGCGGGACTCCCTTATTGCTTAACCCAGCACTTAGCTTCCTCAGCCGCACGCGCGACAAGATCGGGATCAAGCCTGATTGCCTCTATGAGCGTCCTCGCCGCCATTGATGGACAGCCCCGCCCTTGCTCCAGGTCGCGAAGCGCGCCTAGCCCGAAGCCGAATCGCTTTGAGAATTGCTTCTGCGACAAGCGCAGGTCGTAGAAGCGCAACCTCATGACATGGAGCGGATAGCCCGTTTTACCCCGATTGGGGTCGAAGGGCTTTTTGCGCGGCAGCGAGGAGGATGCCTCAGTTACGCTATTGGCCCTAACGGCCCTAATGTCCCCAGCCCCCTCGGTGCTAGTGTCGCTAATTTCCTTATGGCCAATATCTGTATTCAAAGACTTATCTTCTTCATATGGTTGGGAAAAACCGGCGTTCGAGCGATACCCCGTGCCAATAGGGTCAATAGGGCCATTAGCACTGGCGCTCATCGATCCAGGTCCCATAGATAGCTTACCGTCTCGCCCTGTCGCTCTCCCGTCAGGCAATCGGCGCGCCGCTGAAATATCCGCGCCGTGTGCTCGCCGACGCGGGCGATTGCGCAATGAGCGTCGAGCATCACCGGTTGGTCGCCGGCGAGCCATACCGCTAGCCCGCTAAACCAACCCCCGCCGTCCGAGCTGCAACCGAACAGTTCCATTGGGTGCCAGCCGAGGGAGAGTGCTGCTGCTGCCCAGCCAGACTCGGCAAGCCCAATTGCGTCGGCAGTCGCCCTACGCCACGCATCCACCGGTCGCCGATGAGGGCACGGGCGCTTTTTAAGTATATCGAGGCCCGTCACAATGAAGTCGGGGAGATCGGGCAACCTATCGCCCGCTTCATTCGACGAAAAGACCCGAGCCGCAACTTGGCGCCAACTAGCCATGTGCCGCCCCATGCACGGCGGGGTTCACGTCGAAATTCTTGCTCTGGCGTCCGGCGCTGCCGCCAGCCCGGGACGGCGCGGGACGAACCCATCCCGCGTCTTGCAACTCTGCTAAGGCAGCCTCCATGTCGGCGCTGTCTTTGATGGTCGCCTTGAGGCTGCGCCGGACATCGCGCGCGTTGATCATTTGAAGCTTGTGGCGCATGATGTACCGGGCGATGACGGCGGCGTTCCGCTCAGCTTTGGGCCGGGCAGCATCCCCCAGCACGCGCAAGGCGGACGGCACAGCATAACTTTCAAAAAACTCGATGGCCGCAACCACGCTCGTTGGCGACACTTCGACCGGCTCCGCTCGATCTTCCGCCGCCCAATTCAGCAGTTCCGAGACGAGCGCGAGCCGGAGCACCGTCCCGCGCGCCTTTCCTAAAAAGCTTTTGAAGAGGGACGCCGCATCGACCAGCGCCGCGGAGTTTTCGCCAGCCCAAGCTTCGAAAATGTCGGCCGCACCGTCGTTGAGACGCAGACAAATCGGCACCTGGACGCCATGTTCATCGCAACCGAATCTCAAGCTTTCTAACCGAGCGTAGGCTTGGTGCAGCGCGGCAACGTCGGGGGTTGATCGGGGGCGACGAAAAGGGATCGGATCAGGCCATGCCCACAAGAATCGGGCTGATAGTCCGTCATCAGGCCCGGACTGGAATAAATCGACCAACTTATCGGGCTGAATGCCTCCCACCACTGAAACGCCGTTGAACGGGATCCGAAGAGGAATTTCACTGTTCTTCCGGTCGATAGTGTGAGGCCGACCGCCATAGGCCTCCAGCCAAAATTCGCGGCCACCGGCGTTGTAGCGTTCGAAACTCTGAAACCAGCCCGCCAGTTCGTCGCGAAGGTGAAGTGTCCCTTGGGGATTAGCCGCTAGGATTGAACCCAGCGCTTCGGGCGTACTATCCTGCACTAGCAGCCGTCGCCGCTCGGGGCACTCGGGCTCGACCGCAGCGTCGGGCATAGGAGGCGTTTCGTGCCCAAGTTTCGTCGCCTCTTTTACCTGCTCCTCCCATGCCCGTCGCTCATGCTTCGCCCGCTCGCACTGCGTGCGGTATTGCTGAACAACCAGCTTGTGATCTGCGGCGTACGCTTGTTCGATAGGGCGCAGAGGCGAAACTGCCGCGTCCGTCCCAGGCGATTTGTTTGACGACGGCTCGCCGACGTTGCCGCACCAGAGGATGCACGGCTCTTCCCACGTTCCCGCCTCGAACGGCCTCACTCGTCGTTTGCCACCGATCAGCGACGCGGCAACCGCAAGTATCGATAGGCCAACGTAGTCGACGGGCGATCCGGCGCCTTCCGCGAGATCAATGGCAACAGGCCAAAGGCGGCCGAACAGGGCATTAGGAAACGTCGGGGGTGTTGCACGCCCGGCGTTGATGATGGCCAGATCAGGGGATGGCCATGAGGAAAGACACTCGGCGCGCTCATAGGCGAGCGCGATCGGGGGCTTGCTCATTAGCACACCCCCCGGAGCTGGTCATTGAAGTCCTTAAATTGCGGATCGGGGAACATTGTCCGGACGCGCAGCCCATGCAGCTGGTAGACCTCCGCGGCCTTTGCGACTGCCGCACGCCCGGGTTCATTGTTGTCGCCCGCAAGCGTGATCAGCGAGAAGCGCGGCGGGATGGCGACCTGCCAAAGCAGGTCGGTTCCGCAGGATGCCCAGACCGCGCGGCCCGGCAGTTCTTGGGCGAGCGTGAGCGCGTCCTCAGGACCCTCGCAAAGCACGAGTTCGGCCGTGTTACCCTCAGCCGCCCGGAACGCGGAACCAGCGGTTTGCCCGAAGGTGAGCTTAGCCTTCGCAGGGGCTCCGTCGGCGCGGCGGCGAGAATACTTTCGCCGGCCGCCCGCCTCCAAGAACACGCATTGGACCGCGACGACCTCGGCGTCATGATCCTGCATGGCACACACGACGGCGGGCACATCGCGACCGACTTCACCCGTTTCCATATTTCGCCAACGGGGCGTCATAGCGAACCGAACGGTCGCAGGAAGATCGAGCGAAAGGCCACGAGCCCGCCGCAGATAGACTTCGGCAGCAGTCCCCGCCGGAGCGCGTGCAGCCGACCAAATCGACCTGGCGCGATCAATGCGCTCTTGTGCTGCCTCCCTGTTAAGTCGCTGGCGCTTGGCGCGATCCTCAGGGGAGACGATAGGAAATGCGTCGCTGTCCAGCGATCGAACTGCATCAACGAAGCGCATACCGCAGCGCTCCATTAGGAAGGTGATCGCGTCACCGGATGCGCCGCATCCCCAGCAATGATACACCGCTTTCGCGTCGTTTACCTCGAAGGACGGGGTCCGCTCGTCATGGAACGGGCAGAGACCTACTAGCTCATGCGTTCCTCGGCGCTTTAGGGTAGTATAGCGGCCCACGATGTCCGAGAGATTATGACGGTCTTTCGCCTCCTGCGCGATGCGAGCAATCTCGAACGCGCTACTCATGCCGCGCCGCCCGCGATCCAGACAATCGCTCGTTTGCCGTTTGCATTAGGCCGCCTGGCGCCCCCGTCGCGGATTAAGCCCAGGCGACGAAGTTCGGAAGTTCGGGGCTGGATTGAGCCTCGGTCGATATTCAGCCGATCGGCGAGTTCGTTGGTAGTGACCCCGCGCGGGCCGGCATTTACGACCGCAGCAAGCACCGCCTTCTGAAGATGTCCGAGTCGGGGAGCGATCGCATTCGCAGCTTCGATCGACGTGTCGATGCGACGATGACCAGGCCGGTTGGGGTAGCGATCATTAAGCATCGGCCCCTCCATCAACTAGGGGCGGCAAGCCAGCGCGGCTGAGCAACGCATCCAGCCAATCGCGTTGAGCTGCGCTCAGCGGCGTGTCGTCCGCCACCGTCTGGCCCAAAAAACTGCCCGCCTTTCTCGTCAAATTCTGTGCATGTTGCAGCACAGCCAAGGCCGCTGCGCGTGCCGAATTAAACGGAGCGCCGAATTGATCGCCACGTGCGTCGTGAGTATATTCGGATACGTCGCTGCCAAGCCGACGATTTTCCGGGAGCCGCTCGGTGCCAGCCGGGCGGCTTTCTCGCTCTTTAGGGCGCGAGTGCCCCTTTGTGTTTGCCATGGCCGATCACGCGACCTCGCTGGTCGAATTTACGATGCGCGCGGCAATAAAAGCGTGTACATCCTCAGGCCTATACCTGACCGAGCGACCAAGCTTGACAAAAGGCAGGCCGTCTCCGCGTAACCGCTCTTTCTGTAGCGTCGAGACCGACTTGCCAATGTAGCGAGCCGTTTCTTCTTCGTCCCATAGGGGCTCCATGATGACTTCTCCGCTTGTTCCGACGCCTCAAGGGCGCCTGCGGAAAGCCATTGAAAGCAAAAGAATTGTGGGTGGAATACTCGGCGATTAGACAATTGAGCGCGGCGATTAGACGATTTCGCGTGGTGTCGTTGGTCGGCGCCCAGCTCGCCGGTTTTCCATCTTCGGCGCCACCTCTTTCATGCCTGGCGGAGAGCCGCTGTCTGCTGGCCATCGCGCCGCTATATCAGACGCGCGAAGTCTTCCCTTTCGAATGCCATCCGCCTGAAGCCTCTTCGCCAAAGCCTCCACCATAGCGCGGCGATCGGCGGCAGGCGGAGGCGCCTCAAAAGCGTTTGCTCCAGTCGGCTTAGGTTCAGCAAATGGCGATTGCAGCGAGCGGATAGCCTTTGGGTCGAAAAGAATGTGCTCCCACACGGTCCCGCCCAACGCCTCCGGCGCCAGCCTGACAGTATCCTGAACTTCAATATGGCCAAGCCATGCTGCGGCTGGCACAACTCGGCGATCGCCTTCGCCGAATTTAAGCGCTGTCGCCTCTATTTCGCCTCGCGCGCAGGCCGCCTTGATAGTGCCGCTAGCCAAGGCGAAACAATGGCAGATCGCGCGACGACAGCGGCAATGATGGTCCCGAATTTCACTATCTAGTAATGAAAATAGCGAACGATAGCTTCCCGGCGAGACGTTAGACCGTCCCTTTCCCGCGAGATAATTTGCCGCACCTGACAGCGCAAGATTGTCGCTGGTAATTAGCCATAGCGCCGCTGCCAAAAAGTCCCAATGCGTGGCGTTGGTTACTCCGAGTTGGGCTAGAACGGGCAAAAGAGGCTCACCAAACGACGGCTTCGAGGTTCTCGCGTTCACTGCATCCATCAAATTATTGAACCCGCTGCGATCGACGTAGACATATCCTGTGTAACTTTGATCGCTGATTGTAGCCTGGGCGTTAAAATTCGAGAGTGCGTCGGGTAGCTTCAGCTCGCTAATTCGTGCGGCCAATGTATCGCCCGGCGGACACGCGGCCAGCGTATCCAAATCCAACGACTCCTCGGCCTCTAACTTCCAAGCGTCCGCAGGCATTGGATGGAAGGCGCCGGCACCGTCTTCGTGAACAAATGCAGCGATGCTTCCCTTGAATATTTCACCTCCTAGTATCATTCGGGCGCGCTGCGCGCGGTGATAGCCGGATAAGTCGGGCGGCACATTTACAAATAGTGGCAGGTCTCCGGGCTGCCTGCCCCATATGGTCGTGGTGACGTCTAGATCGCGAGCGTCCGCATGCAGTGCGCGGTTGAGATAGGCGAGCGCTGTGCCCAGAAAAACATGGCCGGGAAAGTCGCGCGGCCAGGACCCGTTTCTTGAGTTGAATCGCAGGTTCAAACGCACCTCCCAGTGCGGTCCGCAATGCAATTAGGCGGCAGGCCGGGCGGAAAACCGGCTTTTCGGGAGCTACCCTAGCCGCCCTTGCTCATGCTCGCGCCGAGGCAAGCTGAACGACGTTCGAAGGCATAGGCACCTTCTTGATAAGGCTATCTAAACGAGCCGACCACGCGTTTAGTGCGTTCGTCTTCTCGTTCAGATACTCATAGAGATTGTATATCCCGCGTATACCAGATGCTTCGCCGCCTTGGTGGTGATTTATGACCCGCTCGGTGACTTCGATGGGGAAGCCTAAAGCTTGCAAATTTGTCGTGCCCGTGCGTCGAAGATCATGAAAACGCCACGGCTTCCATTCGATCTCGGAGCGCTCTTCTCCATTCTCATCGGCTTGATTATCGGCCAACTCCTGCAAAATTGGCCTCATCGCCTCATCCAACGCGGCCTTCGTGTCCGAAAAATTGCTAACCGGGGTTTTGCCCGTTGAGCACGGCAGAACCAATCCCTTCGTCCTCCATCCGATTGCATCAAGCTCGGCGAGTGCTAACGCAGGCAGCGGCACCAAATGCTCGTGCCGGTTCTTTGATCGCTCGGCCGGTATCGTCCATCGGCCAGTCTGCTTGTCGATCTCCGCCCAAGCCATCCCGGCAACCTCACTGCGACGCTGGAGCGTGATTATCAGCAGCCTGACCAGCGCCCCGCGCGGATCGTCGAGTTGATATGACGCTCGCCAAACGGCAGTCAGTTCGTCGGGAGAGAGAACACGCTTACGTGCCTTCGCGCCAGCCGGTGGCTTGATCTTCGCCATCGGGGACCGAAGGATGTCATCGCGCGATTCTGCCCAGCGAAACAGGCTGCTTAGAACGGCCCAAACGCTCCGCTGTAAGCCAGGACGAGAGCGCAGCGCGTCCAAGACCTCATTTATATGTTCGGCTCCAATCGCGGGGAGTGCTCGATCGCCCAAGATCGGAACGACGTGCCGATCGAGATTGCCCTTGGCCTGCTTCCACGACGATCCCCACTCCGACTCCAGGTATCCGCCGGCGAACGTCTCGACGTAAGCCGCGAAGCCCTTGGTCCGCTCAACCCTCGCCCTTTCCTGTTTGTCCGCAACAGGGTCGGTACCCTGCGACACGAGCGCGGAAAGCCGCTTCGCTTCTTTGCGTGCCTGTTCGGGGGTAAGTGGCCCATATCGTCCGATCGTCCAACGCTTGGTCTTTGTGCCCCTGCCGCCCATGCGATACTGAAAGACGAAGACGAAACTGCCGGCAGGCGTGACCTTCAGGCCAAAGCCAGGCACCTCATCATCCCAATAGAACTCGTCACGCTGAGCGGGCTCGATGTCATCGATATTCCGCTTCGTGAGCTTGCGCTCGGGCATGGCAATCACTCGCAGCAATCACATAGCAAGCACTTTACCGGAAACCCGGCGCAAACCCAAGCAAGAACGGGCATGGAACGGTGCCGCATTTCCGAGGCTTTAGGCAGCCCGATCCAATGCCTGGAAACTCCGAGAAAAACCGGCCACGACACTGGGGGTGTGGGGGTCGCAGGTTCGAATCCTGTCGTCCCGACCAATTTCATTCGCTAATTACCCTCGCCTTCCCCCGCGCGTCCGCCTTGATCGCCGCCGCCGTGAACGGCAGCCGCACCCATTTCTTCGCCGAATAGAGCCGCGTCTGATCGGCGTAGAAGGCCGAGGCCGGATCGGTCGATTGCGAATAGCTGAGCACCGCGTCGGCCACCGGGCCGGCCTCGTCGAAGCTCACCACCTGGATATAGCTCGAGCCGTGGAAGGGCACGAGCCCGCCCGCCTCGGGGCGCGCCTGCTGGACGTTGAGCACGCCGAGTGCGCCCGAGCCGCCATGCACCGGAATACGCTCGGCGCCGCGCAGCGCGAAATGCACCTCGCCCCAGCGCGCGTCGAGCGCGATGCCTTGTTTGGTCAGTTGCTCCGCCGCCTTGGCGAGCGCCGCGCGCAGCTTGGGCGCCATATCGCCGCCGCTCTGGAAATCGCGCGGGGTGTTGACCGGATCGGCGGGGTCGAAGCGCGTGCCCCATAGCCCGGGCAATTTTTCGACCAGCGGCCAATAAGCGAGGAACAGCGCCGCGCCCCGGCTCTCGACGTCGAACCGCCCGTCCCAGCGCGCGAGCGCGGCGCAGGGCGCCGCCACCGCCGCATCGCCCGCGCACGCCGCGAGCGTGCCCTTAAGCGCCAATTGCGCCGCGAGCGACTTGTTCGCGAAGACCATTTGCGTGGCGATCGCATTGTCGATCTTCGCGCCGCCCAAGCCGTCGGCGCCGGCGAGCCGCGCCTCGGTCTCGATCAGCCCCGATCGCGTGCGCAGCGTCCGCTCGCTGCCCCAGGCGCCCAGGATCGGTGAAAGCTGCTTGTACGGCGCGCGCGCGTTGCTCAGCCAATAGCTGTCGTTCGAATTGACGAGATAATCGCGCCGCTCCCAAATCGCCTGGTCGGCCGCCGGCATCAGCCCGGGGCGCGGGGTGCCAGGCGCCTGGTCCCAATCGCACGCCGAGCGCCCGCCATCGAGCAGGACGAAGCGGCTCGCGACCGAAGCCGAGCGCGGCGTCGCGCAGGCCTTGATCTTCTCGCCCGAGACATTGGGCACCGGGGTCACATCGGCATGGAGCGCCTGGCCCGCGCGATCCGCGGCGATGGTGTTGACCCAGGGGATGCCGAGCGTGCTCGTCACCGCCGCCTTGACCTCCGCCACGTTCCGGGCCTTGCCGATCCCCATCCAGGCGGCGAGGATGCGATCGTTATCGGCATTGGCGTCGCGCATCGCGAAGGCGCGCTCGCCGGTCCAGCCCAGGCCGAGCAACGGGATGGTGAGCACCGCGCCGTACTGGCTGTGGTAGACGGTGCGCGTCACCGGCCCCGCCTCGGTCGGCACGGTGATCGCGCGCGCTTCCATCGCCACCGGCTTGCCGTCGACCAGATAGCGCGTCGGGTCGCCGGGCACCAAGGGCAGTTCGAAGACGGTGAAATGCTGCGCGGCGGTGACGGTGTGCGTCCAGGCGATGTCCTTGTTGAAGCCGAGCGTCACCAGCGGTGTGCCGGCGAGCCCCACGCCCATCACGTCGATCTCGCCCGGAATGGTGATGTGCATCTGCCAGAAGCGCGCCGGGCCGTTCCAGGGGAAATGGGGGTTGCCGATCACCAACCCGCGCCCGTTCGCGGTCGCCTCGCCGCCGAACGCCCAGCCGTTCGAGCCGAAGCTGCGTTCCTGGGGGTCCGCGAGCGGCGGCAGCGCGGCGGACACCGCTTTGCCCGGGGGCGCGGCGTTCACGATATAGGGGGCGAGCGCCAGGCTGCTGGCGAGCAGCAACTGCTTCTGCGCGACGCGCAGCATATCGTCCGGCGTGATCGGCTTGAGCCAGGGCTTGCCCCGGCACGCTTCGGGCGCCGCCGCGCCGACCTCGCGCAGCCGGCGGTTATAGCCGGCGAGATAGCCCGCGAGCAGCGCGCGTTCCTTGGCCGGGCGCGCGGCCCAGCGCTTGCGGAGCGCGGGCAGGTCGATTTGGCTGCGGAAGAAGACGTCGCTCGACAGATTGTCGATTTCCTGAAAGCCGAGCACCGCCTTGTTCTTCGCGCCGAAATACAGGCTGCGCATCCCCGCCACGGTCGCGAATTCCTCGGCCATCAGGCACAGATTGTCCTCGGCATAGGCATAGCCCACGCCATAGCCCGCGCCGCCCCAATCGGCCGCCTTGATATGCGGAATGCCATGGCTGGTGCGGGTGATGGTCGCGGCGAAGCGCGGCTTGGCGTGCGCGGCGCCGGTGAGCGCGAGCAGCGCGATGCCCCAAGCCAATTGCCGCATGACGATCCTCCCCCGATGCTTTGGCGCTCAGGCTAAGCGCCGGGCGCGTCGCCCGCAACCGCGTCGGTGTCGCCGCCCCCTTGCCGATCGCCCGACGCGCGCTAAGCTCCTCGGCGAAAAGAGGCTTTTGGGGGAGAATGCGATGAAGATGGTCGCCGCGGCGGCGTTGCTGCTTTTGGCCGCGCCCGCGCGCGCGCAAAGCGTCGAGGAAGTCTCGATCGACGCTCTCGGCGCGCAACTCGCCAAGGGCGCGTCGAGCGAGGCGATCACGCGCGCCTATCTCGCCCGCATCGCCGCGATGGACCGCAAGGGGCCGAGCCTGCGATCGGTGATCGCGACCAACCCTCGGGCGATCGCCCAGGCCAAGGCGGCGGACGCGCGGCGCAAGGCGGGCAAGCGCCTGGGGCCGCTCGACGGGATTCCGATCCTTATCAAGGACAATATCGAAACCGCCGATCCGCTGCCGACCACCGCCGGCAGCCTGGCGCTGAAGGACAATGTCACCGGGCGCGACGCGCCGGTCGTCGCGCGGCTGCGCGCCGCCGGGGCGGTGATCCTCGGCAAGACCAATTTGAGCGAATGGGCGAATATCCGCTCGACTGCCTCGATCAGCGGTTGGAGCGCGGTCGGGGGGCAGGTGCGCAACCCCTATGCGCTCGATCGCACGCCGTGCGGCTCGTCGAGCGGCTCGGGCGCGGCGGTGGCGGCGAGTTTCGCGGCGGCGGCGCTGGGCACCGAGACCGATGGCTCGGTCGTCTGCCCCTCGGCGATGAACGGGCTGGTGGGGTTGAAGCCGACCTTGGGGCTCGTCAGCCGCACCCATGTCGTGCCGATCAGCCATAGCCAGGATACGCCGGGGCCGATGGCGCGATCGGTGAAGGACGCGGCGATCCTGTTCTCGGCGATGGTCGGCAGCGACCCCGCCGACGCCGCGACCAAGGACGCCGACGCCCACCGCGCCGATTATGCCGCCGGGCTCGCCAGCGCCTCGCTCAAAGGACTGACGATCGCGGTTTATCGCCCCGAGCGGATGAGCGCGCCGGTGGCCGCGCGCTTCGACGCGGCGCTCGCGGTGCTGAAGGCACAAGGCGCGGTGCTGGTCGAGGTCGAGCGGCCCAAGCTCGAGGGGCTCGGCGAGGCGGAATTCTCCGTGCTCAAGAGCGAGCTCAAAGCCGATCTGAACGCCTATCTCGCCACCACCCCGGCGGCGGTAAAGACGCGCACGCTCGCCGAGGTGATCGCGTTCGACAAGGCCAATGCCGCCGCCGAAATGCCCTTTTTCGGCCAGGAAATTTTCGAGGCGGCCGAGGCGACGCCGGGGCTGGACGACGAATATCGCGGCGCGCGCGCCAAATCGGCGCGGCTCGCGCGCGAGGGGCTCGACACGATGCTTGCCAAGGCGAGCGCGACGATCATCGTGACGCCCACTTATGGCGCCGCCTGGCCGATCGATCCGGTTTATGGCGATCAATATAACGGCCCCTCGGCGAGCGAGCTGCCGGCGGTGTCGGGCTATCCGCACCTCACCGTGCCGATGGGGCTGGCGCAGGGGCTGCCGGTCGGCCTGTCGTTCATCGGCAAGCCTTATAGCGAGGCGGCCTTGCTGGGGGCGGGGCATGGTTACGAGCAAGCCGCGCGCGCGCGGGTCGCGCCGCGCTATCTGCCGAGCGCGGACGTCGGCCCGGGGTTGGAAGGGGCGCGGTGAGGCCGGGTGCTCGGGGGCGCGACGGGATTTTCGGACTCTCGCGTCTTGCTCGCCCCAGGCTAGCTGCCATTTCCTTCCCCAGCGCAGGCCGGGGCCCAGCCGCGTCACGGTTCCAACTGGCGCGCTCGGGCGAGCTACCCGGCGCGATGCTAGGCCCCGGCCTGCGCCGGGGAAGCGCTTCGGGCGTCCGCCGCGCCTGCCTCAGCGGATATAGTCGAACAGGTTGAGCGAGGTCAGCTTGGCGACGCTCGCCTGGGTCGCCTGCAAAATGGTCATCGTCTTTTGCAGCTGGAGGATCGTGCCCTGCACGTCGGTACCCTCCAGGCTGTCGAGATCATTTTGGCGGCTGACCGCGACATCGTCGAGCCGGCCCTTTTCGAGCTCGATCCGCGCCGCGCGCGCGCCGATCGAGCCGCGCACCGCGCTGATCTGGTCGCCCGCCGCCTTCAAAATATCGATCGTCTTGGCGGCGGTTTGCGGCACGGCGGCGCCGCTGTCGAGCGCATCGGCATAGGCGCTGATCGCCGCGAAAATATCGGTCGTGCCGCCATTGCCGTCGGGCAGGTTGCCGAAGATCTTTTCGGCGCTTTCGCTCACGCGTAGGCTGATGCCGTCGGCGATCGGGATCGCGGCGGGGTCGCCGGTGCCGGTGAAGCTCACGCGGCCGCTCGCGTCGCGCGTCACCGCCGTGTCGCCGGTCGCCGCGCCGAACAGCGGCTGGCCGCGCGCGTCGCGCGCGTTGGCGCTGGTGAACAGATCGTCGAGCACGCCGCGCAACTGAGTCGCGATCACCTTGCGGTCGCCGTCGGACAAAGTGCCGGCATTGCCCTGGAGCGTCAGCTCGAGCGCGCGCTGGAACACGGTGTTGACGTTGCCGAGCGTGGTATCGGCCTGATCGAGAATGCCGCCCGCCAGATCGACGTTGGCGCTCCACGCCTTGTCGTCGGCGCCGGCCTGGTTGAGCCGCTGCACGCGGCGATAGGCGCTGGGATCGTCGGACGGCGCCTGCAGCCGCTTGCCGGTCGAAAGCTGGGTCTGCAGCGATTGCGCCCGCTCGTTGAGGTCGCCGAGCTGGCCGTTGATCCGCTGGTAGAAGAGATTGGTGCTGACGAGCATCTTACACCGCCAGCAGCGATTGCAGCGTCTCGCGCGCGACCTGGATCACCCGCGCCGAGGCTTGATAGGCTTGCTGGAAGCGCAGCAGCTCGACCCCTTCGGTATCGAGATTGACCCCCGAAACCGCGTCGCGCGCGTTCACCGCGCCGTCATGGATCGCGCCTTGCGCGTCGGCGACTTGCTGGCGGCCCGAGAGCGTCGCGGCATTGTCCGAGACGAGGCTGGTCGCATCGGCTTCGAACCCGCCGCTCGCGCGCAGCGTCTGGAGCGCGATCGCGTTGCCATTGTCGCGCGTGCCCGCGCCCCGCGCGGCGGCGGCGACCCCGCGCCAGCTGGTGAGCGACAGCGAAAAATTGGTCGGATCGCTGGCCTGGGTGAACATCGGCTGGCCGGGATTGCCGTCCAGATCATCGCCCTGCGCCTGGATTTGATTGACGCCGGCGACGAAGCCGCTGGCAATGTCGCCCAGCTTGGTGCGCGCGTCGGCGATGCGCTGCGCGCCCTCGACGATGCCGGCGAGCGCGCCGCCATTGGGCTGGATCGCGCTCGTCTGCCCGCCGAGCAGCATCGCGAACGACACCGTGCCGGCGGCATTGCGCACATAGCTCGCGGTGCCCGAGGTGACGCCGGAGACGAGCTTCGCCCCGTTGACGCCGCCCAGCGCCACGTCGACGCGGCCGCCGTCGCGATAGCTCACCGCGATGTCGCTGATCGCGCTCAATTCCTCGAGCGCCTTGTCGCGCTGGTCGAGCAATTGCGCCTGGGCGGTGGTGCCGGGCTGGGCGCGGCCGAGGCCTTCGTTGACCTTGGCAAGCGTCACGCCCAGCCGGTTGAGCTGATCGATCGAACTTTGCGCGGTCGCGTCGAGATCGGTCGTCACTTGGTGGATCGAGCGCGCGGTCGTCTGAAACGCGGTCGCGATGCTGGTGCCGGCTTCGAGGAACGCGGTGCGCGCGGGCGAGGAAGTGGGGTCGGCGGCGACGCCCTTGGCGGCGTTGAAGAATTCGGTGAGCCGCCCGCCCAGCTGGTTGCCGGTGAGCGCATCCTGGATTCGCGAGAGCCAGGTGATGCTCGATTCGGTCTTGGCGAGATCGGCGCCGGTCGAGCGCACCGCGTCGTTGCGCAAATCCTCGGACAGGCGCTGCACGCCCACCACCGCGACGCCGTTGCCGATCGTCGAGCGTTCCTGCGCGAGCACGCCGTTGGTCGAGGTGTTTTCGGCGAGCTGCACCGCCCGCCGCGCATAGCCCGGCGTCGAGGCGTTGGCGATGTTGTCGGACACGGTGGTGAGCGCCGCCTGATAGGCGCGCAAACCGCTCGCTCCGATGGCCAGCAAATCGCTCATGGCACGGCTTTGTCACCGGCAGCGTTAAGATCGGGTTGCGCTTTCGCCAGAAAATCGACCACCGCCTTGCCGATACCCAGCGGCTTGGCCGAAGTCATTGCGGCGGCGAGCTTTTCGTCCTGCATGTCGCGAAAGGTATCGAGCGCCTTGCTGCCGAAAATATCCTCGGCGAGGTGCGTCTGGCGCATCGATTTGACCATCATCTGCACGAACACCTGCTCGAACTGGCGGCCGGCGGCCTCCAGATTCGCGCGATTCGCGAGCCGGCTCGTGTCGGAGCCGATCGGGCGCGCGCCCGGGGTGGCGAGCGGCGCGGCGGGGCGGGGGGCGAGCGGCGCGCTCACAGGATCACCAACTCGGCCTTGAGCGCGCCGGCTTCCTTCAGCGCCTCGAGGATCGCGACCAGATCGGCGGGCGAGGCGCCGATCGCGTTCATCGCCTTCACCACATCGGCGAGCTTGGGGCCGGGGGCGAGCAGGAAGACGGGCTTCACTTCCTCGCCGACCGATACGCCCGAGCGCTGCTCGAGCGCGGTCTGGCCCTGGCTGAACGGCGCCGGCTGGCTGACGCGCTGCGATTCGTCGACGCGCACGGTGAGCTTGCCCTGGGTCACCGCCGCCGGTCCCAGCCGCACCGCCGAATTGATGACGACCGTGCCGGTGCGCGCGTTGACGATCACCCGCGCGGCGGGCTCCGCCGGGGTGACGGTGAGATTCTCGATCGCGCTCATCAATTGCGCGCGCACATCGGCGCCGCCGGGCGCGGCGATCGCGATCGACACCGCGTCGACCGCTTGCGCGCGCCCCGGCCCCAACCGCGCGTTGATCGCCGCCGCCACGCTTTGCGCGGTCGTGAAATCGGCGCGCATCAGGTTGAAAGTCAGCACCGGGCTATTCTCGAACCCCGTCTCGACCGCGCGCTCGACGCTCGCGCCTTCGGGGATGCGGCCCGAGGAGGGGACGTTGACGACGATCTTCGATCCGTCGGCGCCTTCCGCGCCCAACCCGCCGACCGCGAGATTGCCCTGCGCCATCGCGTAGATCTGGCCGTCGGCGCCTTGCAGCGGGGTGAGGATCAGCGCGCCGCCGCGCAAGGATTTGGCGCGGCCGAGCGCGGCGACCGTCACGTCGATCCGCTGCCCCGGCTTGGCGAAGGGCGGCAGTTCCGCCGTCACCAGCACGGCGGCGGCGTTCTTGAGCGCGGGATTGATCCCGGCGGGCAGTTGCAAGCCGAAGCGCGAGGCGACCGCCTTCATCGATTGGACGGTATATTCCAAATTGTCGTCGCCCGTACCCGGCAGGCCGACGACGATGCCATAGCCGGTGAGCTGGTTGGTGCGAATGCCCTGGAAGCTGCCCAGGTCCTTCACCCGCTCGGCCCAGGCGGGGCCGGCGGCGGCGAGACCGAGCAACAGCGCGACGATCAAACGGAACATCCTGACCCCCTCAAAACGGACTGATCACCGAGAAGAAGCGGCTCAGCCACCCCTGGCGCGCGGCGCGGGCGACGTCGCCCTTGCCGGTATATTCGATCTGCGCGTCGGCCACCCGGGTCGAGGGGACGCGGTTGTCGCCATCGACATCGGCCATGCGCACCAGCCCCCGGATCTGCATGAACTCGTCGCCGCGGTTGAGCACGACGCGCTTGGTGCCCTGCACCAGCATCGTGCCATTGGGATAGACGGCGGCGACGGTGACGCTCATCTCGCCCGACAGCGAATTGCTCTGGTCCGCCTGGCCGCCGCCCTTGAAGCCGCGATTGCCGCCGAGCTTGGCCGCCCCCGGATCGAAGGAAAGCGGCCCCGAACTGGGCGGGACGATGCCGAAATTGCCGTTGCTATCGAGCTGCGAGCCCGAGGATTTGCTCGCGAGCGTGCGTTCGACGAGCACGATCGTCAGCGGATCGCCGACGCGCTTCGCGCGCCAGCCCTCGTAAAGCGGGGCATAGCCGTTCGCCGCCTGGAAGATCGACCCATTGGCTTGCGGCGGGGGCGGGGCGACCACCGGCGGCGGCGCGGGCAGGGGCTGCGCGCTCGGCATGGTGGTGGTGAAATCGGTCTTGGGCTTTTTCTTGCCGAACAGGCTCGCATCGGCCGGCGCGGGCAGCGCGACCGCGGCGGCGAGGGCGGCGAGCCCGAGCACCGCGGCAAGCCGCTCGGCGATCGTCCAGCGCGGCGCGGGCGCGGGCACGACTTCGCCAACGCGCGGCACGAACGTTTCCTCGGCGCCGGCGAAGGCGATCGGATCGCGGCTGTCGGCCGGGTAGCGGCAGGCGGACGGGCGATGCCCCTGCAAGCTCCTCCCCTGTAAGGGGAGGTGGCGCCCGCGCAAGCGGGCGACGGAGGGGTGTTCCCGGCGGTTCGAGGGCGATACCCCTCCACCACGCTGCGCGTGGTCCCCCTCCCCTTCCAGGGGAGGAGCTTGCCGGGCCGTCTCGCGAGCGAGGGCGTCAGATGTTCTGGTTGACATATTTCAGCATCTCGTCGGTGGCGGCGATCATCTTGGAATTGACTTCATAGGCGCGCTGCGTCTCGATCATGTCGACCAGTTCCTCGACGACGTTGACGTTCGAGCCTTCGAGCATCCCCTGGCGGACGTTGCCGCGCCCCTGGTCGCCCGGCACGCCGAGCACCGCCGCGCCCGAGGCGGCGCTTTCGAGCAGATAATTGTCGCCGCGCGACTGGAGCCCGGCGGGGTTGGGGAAAGTCGCGACCTGAAGCTGGCCCAGCTGCTGCAACTCCGCCTGATTGGGGATCGCCGCCGACACCGTGCCGTCGGTGCCGATCGTGATCGAGGTCGCGTTTTCGGGGATGGTGATGCCCGGCTGCACTTGATAGCCATCGGCCGTCACCAACAGCCCTTGCGCCGATCGGCTGAAATTGCCCGCGCGCGTATAGCCGAGCTGGCCGCCGGGCAGCTGCACCTGGAAAAAGCCCGACCCATCGAGCGCGAGATCGAGCGAATTGCCCGTCTGCGCGAGCGAGCCCTGGGTGTCGATCCGCGCGGTGCCCTGGATGCGCACGCCGGTGCCGAGATTGAGCCCGGTCGCATATTGCGTCTGCTGGGTGCTCGCCGCCCCCGGGGCGGTCACCGTTTGATAGGCGAGCGTCGCGAAGGCGGCGCGGTCGCGCTTATAGGCGGTGGTGTTGACGTTGGCGAGGTTGTTCGAAATCACCCGCATGCGCATGTCTTGCGCGTCGAGTCCGGTACGGGCGATGTGAAGCGCGGCGCTGCTCATCGGGTGGCTCCTTTAGCTGGGCAGGCGCATCAGCGATGCGCTGCTTTCGTCGAGTTGCTTGGCCTCTTTCATCAAATTGGCCTGGACTTCGTAGCTGCGCTGGTTCTGGATCATGTCCACCAGCGCTTCGGTGAGATTGACGTTGGACCCCTCGAGCGCGCCCGATTGCACGCGCGCGGTCAAATCCTGGGGCAGCGCGCCGCCGCCCTTCACATAGAGGAGATTGTCGAGCCCCTTGGTGGTTGCCGAGCCTTGCGCGCTCACCAGCTTGATCGTCTCGATCGGCTGGGCGGGCGTGCCGGGGGGCGAGCCCTGCGGCACGATCTGCACTTGGCCTTCGGGGGTGATCGTCACATGATCGGCCGGGGGCACGGTGATCGGCGCTCCCCCAGCGCCGATCACCGGGAAACCGTCGCCGGTTTCCAGCACCCCCGACGGGGCGACGCGAAGATCGCCCCGGCGGGTATAGGCTTCCTGGCCGTCGCTCGCCTGCACCGCGATCCAGGCATCGCCTTGCACCGCGATATCGAGCGACCGCCCGGTTTGCGCGACCGTGCCCGAGCGCCGATCGATATCGGTGATCTCCTCGGACGCCGGTTGGCGCGATTGCAGGCCGGGGCCTTTGACGTTGAGCTGATCGAACACCACCCGATCGGCGCGAAAGCCGATCGTCGAGGCGTTCGCCATGTTGTTGGCGATCGCCGCTTGCGCCGAAAGATGCGCCTTGAGCCCCGAGGCCGCGGTGTAAACCAGCTTATCCATTCAAACGCCCCCCTGTTTCCCCTCGATCAGCGGATGTTGAAGATCGTCTGGCTGATCGAATTATCGGTCTCGAGCGCCTTGGCGTTCGCCTGGAAGTTGCGCTGCGCGGCGATCAGGCCGACCAGCTCTTCCGTGATGTCGACGTTCGAACGCTCGATCGTGCCCGACAGCAGATTGCCGAAGCCGTTCGCGCCCGCCTCGCCGGTGATCGGCGTGCCCGACAGGCCGGTCGAGGCCCAGGTCGAGTTGCCGAGCTGGCGCAGCCCCGAGGGGTTGGAGAAATTGGCGAGCAACAGCTTGCCGAGCACCTGCGAACTGCCGTTCGAGAAGCTCACCGAGACCAGGCCTTCGGAGTCGACCGTCACGCCCTGCAGCTGGCCGACGGCCTCGCCGTCCTGGCTGCGCTGCGGAATGTCGAACGGCGCCGAGGATTGCTTGGTCGCGTTGCCGAAATCGATCGAGATCTGCTGCTGGTTCGGGCTGCCCGAGGGCGTGAACGGCGGCAACTGGGTCGCCGCGGTCGGCGCGGTGAGCGTGCCGGCCGAGTCGAAGGTCAGCTGAAAGCCGGTGCCGACCTGCTGGTTGCCGACATAGGAGAACACCGTCCAATTGCTGCTGCCGGTCGGGCCGCCAACGGTGTCGCGGCGGAAATAATTGGTCAGCGTCTGGGCGTTGCCTTCGGCGTCGTAGATCGTCGTTTGGGTCGAATGGTTGAAGCTGTTCGGGTTGAACCGGTCGAACGTCGCCGCGCTCGGCACCGCCGCGCCCGAGGGCAGATTGGCGGTAAGCTGGACGTTGGCGGTCGGCACCGGCGTGCCGCTGGTCGCGGGCAGGCGCAGCGGGGTCGCCGAGGCGAGCCCCGAGGCGACCACCGCGCCCGAGCCGTCCGCCGGATAAGCGAGCAGATGCGCGCCCTGGCCATCCACCACATAGCGATCGGCATCGACCAGGAAGGCGCCGTTGCGGGTATAGTTCACGGTGTTGCCGTCCAGCTTGGGCTTGACCGCGAAAAAGCCGTCGCCCGAGATCGCGATGTCGAGCGAGCTTTGCGACTGCACCAAGTTGCCCTGGCTGAACTGCTGCCGGTTGGCCTTGACGACGGTGCCCGAGCCGACCGCCGAGGTCGGGTTGCGCGACACCGACGAGGCGATGACGTCGGCGAATTCCGAACGGCTCTTCTTGAAGCCGTTGGTGGTGACGTTCGCGAGGTTGTGCGAGATCACCGAAAGATCGGTCTGGGCCGCTTGCAGGCCGCTCAAGGACGTGAAGAACGACATGGGTTATACTCCTCTATTCCAGTGATTTAGCTTGCCTTGCGCACTTGACTGGGGTCGATCTGACCCAGGCCAACCAGGTTGAGCTTCGGTGCGCCGCCCGCGGGCAGCGACACCGATTCGACCGGCGCCCAGACAAGCCCGGTCGTGCCCACCGACTTGCCGTTGTTGCTTGCCGTGACGGCGATCTTGTACGGACCCGCCGGCGCGGGATCGCCCGACGTGGTCTTGCCGTCCCATTTCCAATCGACGCTGCCCTTCTTCTGCGCGCCGAGATCGACGACTTTCAGCAGTTCGCCGCTGGGCGATTGGATCGCGACACGTACCGAGCCCGCGTCGGCGGCGAGTTCGACCGCGCCATCGACGCTGCCGTCGCGGTTGGCGATGGCGCTGTTGCCCTGGGTCAGCACCGCGCGGCCGACATAGCTCATCGCGTCGCTGCTGCTGGTGCCGTTCAGCCGATCGGCGACGGTTTTCAGCGTCTTGTTCATCTCGGCGATGCCGCTCACCTGGGTGAACTGCGCGAGCTGCGTGATCTGCTGCATCGGATCCTGCGGCGCGGTCGGGTCCTGGTTGCGCAGCTGCGCGGTGAGCAGCGTCAGGAAATCCTTCTGCGTCAGCTGATTGGCTTCCTCGGCGGTTTGCACGTTCGGCGCCGCCTTATCGGCGGTGCGGGTGATGCCGAGGTTCTTCAGCGTGCCGTCGAAAGCGGTGGCGGTCGCGGTCATGATCAGCGTCCCAGCTTGAGGGTGTCGATGATCAGCGACTTGGCGGTCTGCATCACCTCGACATTGTTTTGGTAAGTGCGCGCGCTCTCCATCATGTCGACGAGCTCGCGCGTTTCGTCGACCGCGGCTTCGAAGACGTTGCCGTCCTTGTCGGCCATCGGGTTGGCCGGGTCGTAGCGCTTGACCGGCGCGCTGCCGGCGCGGACGATGCTTTCGACATTGACCGAGGAAAGCCCGCTCGCCTTGTCGAACTCGGTGCGGAACACCGGCTTCATCGTCTTGTAGGCGCCCGCCTCGGTCGAGGAGACGACGCCGACATTGGCGAGGTTCGACGCGGTGGTGTTCATCCGCACCAGCTGCGCGGTCATCGCGCGGCCGGCGACTTGGAAGATGGTCATCGGACGGTCGGCCATCTCACTCCCCCTTCAGCGCGCGAGTGATTTGGCCGATGCGGCCGTTCAAGAACGACAGCGTCGTTTGATAGGCGACCGCGTTTTCGGCGAAGGCGGTCTGCTCGGTCGCGAGTTCGACCGTGTTGCCGTCGAGCGAGGGTTGCACCGGCACGCGGAACTTGGTCGCCGCGGCGATCGCGCCGTCGCTGATCGCGCCGTCGCTCGCTTGGCGCAGCGCGGCATCGAAATCGATGTCGCGCGCCTTGTAGCCGGGCGTCGAGGCATTGGCGATGTTCGACGCCAGCATGCCGAGCCGCCGCGAACGCACTTCCAGCGCCGCGCCATGAACCCCGAAAAGCCGTTCACCCGAAATCATGGGCCTCCCCCATAATCGACATTGCTCCGGCCAACACGAAGCAAGGGGCGTGCCAGTTTCCAGGGGTCGGGGCGGGGCGGAGGGCGGGGGGCCAAGAGCGGGGAGGCCCCAGCTTTCGCTGGGGCGACGCTCATCGGTTCAGTGCCTTATATATCCGGGCGACGCTCTTTTATCCCATTTGCCCCAATAGCGTCGCCCCAGCGAAAGCTGGGGCCTCCGCGTTCAGGAGCCAGAGCCCGGCCGGCAGCCGGCACCCGCTGAACCCCGCGCGCGCCCACTTGGCCCGCGCCTTGCTTTAACCCGGGCATGGACCTGGTATCGCTGCAGCCCTTGTTCGATCCCACCGCGTGCCTGCTCGTCGCGGGGGGCACCTTGCTGGCGGTCGCCTTGCGTACGCCGCTCGGCGACTTGAAGCGCGCGGGCGGCGCCTTGCCGCTGCTCTGGCGCAAGCCGTTCAGCGCCGATCCGTTGCTCGCGCAAATCGCCGCGCTCGGCCGCATCGCCGCGCGCCACGGCGTGGTCGCGCTCGAACGCTCGGTGATCGAGGATCGCGAGCTCGCCACCGCGGTCGCCACGATCGTCGATGGCGGCGATGGCGTCGCGGTCGGCGAAACCCTCGCCGCGCTGCGCCGCGCGCGCACCGAACGCCATCTCGCCGCCGCCGAAACCTGGGCGAGCGCCGCCGATCTCGCACCGGGCATCGGCATGATCGGCACGCTCTTGGGCCTCGCCGGCATGTTCCGCGCGATGGACGATCCGATGGCGATCGGCGGGGCGATGGCGGTCGCTTTGCTGTCCACCCTTTATGGCGCGGTGATCGCCAATCTGATCGCGCTGCCGGTCGCCAATCGGCTGCGTCAGGCGGCGCGGCACGAGGCGATCGAGCGGTTGCGGCTCGACGCGGCGCTGGTCGCGCTCGCCGAGCGCGAGGCGCCCCGGATGCGGCGCGCCGGCACCGTGGAGGCGGCATGACCGAGCTTTTCCCCGATCCGCGCCCGACGCGCCCGATCTGGCTGGTGACGCTCGCCGATCTCGCGCTGCTGCTGCTGGGCTTCATCGTGCTGGTGCTCGCGCATCAGGGCAATCAACGCGCGATCGCCGCGGGCCTGCGCGATCGCTTCGGCGGCAAGGCCGCGCCGGCCGCGCCCGCCACGCCACCGGGCGCGGCGCTGACGCCCGATCCCGCCGTGCTGCCGCTCGCCGCCGCGAGCTTGCTCGATTTCGCGCCCGCGAGCGCCGCCTTGCCCGACGACGCCGCGCCGCTCGTCGATTGGGCGCGGCGCCAGGCGCGCGATCCGCGCGTGCGGCTGACCGTCACCGGCCTTACCGACGGCAGCCCCGCCGACATCGATCCGCTCTCGCAAAGCGCGCCGCTGCTCGCCGCCGATCGCGCGCGGATGGTCGCCGCGCGGCTGGTCAAGGCGGGGGTGGACGGTCGCCAGATCGCCATCGCCACGCAAATCAGCCCGGGGCGGCGCGGCGCGCTGGTGACGGCGGGCTTTGCCGGAGACCGGCAATGATTTGCCGCCGCCCCAATTTTCCGAAGGAGCTCAACATGTTGCGTCTTGCCGCCTTGCCGCTGCTGCTCGCCGCCGCGCCGGCGAGCTTTCAGAATGTCGCGCTGCTCGACCAAGCCGTGCAGAATTTCACCGGCCGCCCGATCGGCGCCGAAGGCGGCGCGCGCACGCCCGTCGACGCGCGCTTGAAGCTCGCCGCCTGCCCGATGGTGTCGCTCAATTGGATGAGCGACGCGCATGAAGCGGTGGTGGTGAGCTGCACCGCGCCCGCCTGGAAAATCTATGTGCCGGTGATCAGCGCGCCGCGCCCCGCGCCCGCCGCCGCGGCGCCGCCCGCGCGCGCCATGGCGACGCTCGCCGCCGCGCCGGTGATCAAGCGCGGCGATCCGGTGACGGTCTCGGCGAGCGCCTCGGGCTTCAACATCACCCGCGAGGGCGTGGCGCTGGGCGACGCCGCCCCGGGTGCGCGCTTCCTGGTCGACATGACCGGCAACCGCAAAGGCGTGCAGGCGGTCGCGATCGCCCCCGGCCAGGCGGTCTTGCCGGGCTATGAGCCCTGATTGCCGGAAATGTTCGCAGCGTCTTCAATCGCTTATCCGGAAAAACCCGGGCTTGCCGGCAAAAAACTGCCGCCCGGCAAAATTTTTTCGCAAAAGCCCCTAAAGTCCGGCGCGCGCCGGTCGTTGCTTCAATCGTGGCAGCAGCGGATAGGTGGCGACATGGTTGATCCCATCGGGACTTCCACGGTGACGAGACGAGCGACGACGGTAGCGACGCCGACGCAAGGCGCCGTGCCGGCTGCGCAGACGAATGTGGAGGCGCCGCGCGACGCGGCCGCGCCCGCGCTCGGGCTGCAAAGCATCGCGCGCCAGCTCGCCGCCGAGGCGCCGGTCGATGCCGACCGCGTCGCGCGCATCCGCGCCGCGATCCAGAACCGCACTTACCCGATCCTCCCCGAGACGATCGCCGATCGGATGATCGCCTTGAAGCTCAATTGGAGGCCGGAATGACCCGCCGCGACGCCCTGGTGCGCGTGATCGAGGCGCTGCACGCCGAGATCGCCGCGCTCAAGACCAACGACGTCGCGGGACTCGAGCGCGCGACGCAGGAAAAGCTCGGCTATCTCGATACGGTCGCCGCGCATGATCACGAGCCGGTGACCCCCGAATTGCGCGGCCTGGCCGAGGAAGCCCATCGGCTGAACGAGACGTGCCGGATTTACGTGAACCTGATGAGCGCCAACGTCCGCCGCCGCCTGCAACAACTCGCCGGCGAACCGGCAAGCGGTTACCGCGCGGCGGGCATGGGCGGCTTCGGCGGCTACGCCTTGGCGTGAGCCGATCCTCCCCGACCGCGAACCGGTTCTAAATCCGTTCGGGCTGAGCTTGTCGAAGCCCTGTCCTTCTGGTCGACGGTGGCAAGGCACGACCGCCCTTCGACAAGCTCAGGGCGAACGGCCAATTCCACCTTCATTCCATCCCCCAATTGGCACGCCCCTTGCTGATGATGCCCCGACAGGGGAATAATCGGTGGGCCAGCCATGAGCGTCACGCCAATCGCCAATCGCCAGGGCGCGGTGCAAACCGCGATCGCGCAGGCGTCCGCGAAGACGGGGATTGATTTCAACTATCTGCTCGGCCAGGCGCAGGTCGAAAGCGGCATGCGCCCCGGCGCGCGCGCCGCGACCTCGAGCGCGACCGGGCTTTATCAATTCGTCGAACAAAGCTGGCTCGCGGTCGTCAAGAAGCACGGCGCCGAACACGGCCTGGGCTGGGCCGCCGACGCGATCCAGCCGGGGCGGGGCGGGCGGATGAGCGTGAGCGATCCCGCCACGCGCCGCGCGATCCTGGGTCTGCGGAGCGATCCGTGCTATGCCTCGCTGATGGCCGCCGAGCACGCCTCGGACAACAAGGCCGATCTCGAGGGCGTGATCGGCCGCCCCGCGACCGGCACCGATCTTTACATGGCGCATTTCCTGGGGCTCGGTGGCGCGCGGCGGTTCCTCGCGGCGCTGCAGAGCCACCCCGATCGCAGCGCCGCGGCGATGTTTCCCGCCGCCGCCCACGCCAATCGCGCCATCTTCTATGGCCCCGGCGGCCATCCGCGCAGCGTGAGCGAGATTTACCAGCGCTTCGCCGCCAAGCTCGATCAGGGCGCCGATCTGGCGGGCGGCACCGGCCGCGCCTCCGACGTTTTGGGCTTGAGCCTCGGCGACAATGAAGTGATCGCGGGCAATGGCGAGGATCAGGGTGATGCGCTCGCCTGGGCGCGCACCACGCTCGGCGCGCTCGGCGCGCGGCCCGCGAGCGCGGCGCAAGCCAATCTGCTCCGCCCGACGCCCGACAATGCGCGGCTCGCTTATATGATGCTCGCGAGCCTGGGGGGTAATTAATGGCCGGTCTCGTCTTGCCGCGGTCATCGGCCGCCTGGGCGCGCGGCGCCGCCTTGCCGGTCGCGATCCTGCTGCTCGTGCTGCTGATGGTCGTGCCGATCCCGGCGGCGATGCTCGATATTTTCTTCGTGATGAACATCACCATCAGCCTCGCGGTGCTGATGGTCTCGCTCAACACGCAAAAGCCGCTCGATTTCTCGGCCTTTCCCAGCGTGCTGCTGTTCGCGACGCTGTTCCGCCTCGCGCTCAACGTCGCCTCGACCCGCGTCGTGCTGGTCCATGGCCATGAGGGCGAAAGCGCCGCCGGCCATGTGATCGAGGCGTTCGGCACCTTTCTGATCGGCGGCGACTATATCGTCGGCCTGTTCGTCTTCGCGATTCTCGTCATCATCAACATGATCGTGGTGACGAAGGGCGCGGGGCGCGTGTCCGAAGTGTCGGCGCGCTTCACGCTCGATGCCTTGCCGGGCAAGCAGATGGCGATCGACGCCGATTTGAACGCCGGGCTCATCACCCCGGACGAAGCGCGCGCGCGCCGGATCGAGGTGGGCACCGAGGCCGATTTCTATGGATCGATGGACGGTTCGTCCAAATTCGTGAAGGGCGACGCGGTCGCCGGCTTGCTGATCCTCGCCGCCAACGTGATCGGCGGGCTGATCCTGGGGCCGCTGAGCCATGGGCTGACGATCCAGGACGCGGCGCAGAAATACGTCCTGCTCGCGATCGGCGACGCGCTGGTCGCGCAAGTCCCCTCGCTGATGCTCTCGATCGCCGCCGCGACGATCGTGACGCGGGTGAGCTCGTCGATGGACCTGGCGGGCCAGATCGGCAGCCAATTCGGCTCGGCCAAGACCTGGACGCCGGTCGCCGCGATCCTGACCTTGCTCGGCGTGCTGCCGGGGATGCCGCATATGGTGATCCTGCCGGCGGCCGCCGGTTGCGCTTATCTCGCTTATGCCGCGCACAAGGCGGCGAAGCGCCCCGCGCCGCTGCCCGAGGCGCCGGCCGCGCCCCCGATCGATCCCAGCCGGATCAGCTGGGAGGAAGTGGCCGACACGATCCAGGTCAATCTCGACATCGGCTATGGCCTGGTCCCCTTGGTCGACGAGCGCCGCGGCGCGCCGCTGATGGGGCGGATCACCGGGGTGCGGCGCCAGTTGTCGAAGGAGCTCGGCTTCGTCATCCCGCAAGTGCGGGTGCGCGACGACATCAATTTGGGGCCCTATGCCTATCGCATCATCGTCGGCGGCGTGGTGCTCGGCGAAGACCAAGCGAGCCCCGACGAGATGCTCGCGCTCAACACCGGCCAAGCCTATGGCGATTTGCGCGGCAAGCCCGCCAAAGACCCGACCTTCGGGCTCGACGCGATCTGGATTTCGCCCGCCGACGCCGATGCGGCGACCGGCATGGGTTATTTGGTGGTCGATGCGAGCACGGTGATCGCGACGCACCTCAACAATCTGCTCGCCGCCAATGCGAGCGAGTTGCTGGGGCCGGACGAGGTGCAGAGCCTGCTCGATCAGCTGAAGGAGCGCGCCGCCCATCTGGTCGCCTCGCTCTCGCCCAATCCGGTGCCGCTCACCACGCTCACCACCGTGCTCAAGGGGCTGCTGGCGGAAGGGGTGCCGCTCAAGGAATTCCGCCGCATCGCTCAGGCGATCGCGGTCGCCGCGCAAAAGACGCTCGATCCCGAGGATCTGGGCGAGCTGATCCGCCCCGATCTCGGCGCGCTGATCATCCAAAAGCTCGCCGGGGTGCGCGATCCGCTGCGGGTGATGACGCTCGAAGGCCAGCTCGAAGGGCTGCTCGCGCAAGCCGTGCGCAGCGATCCGGCGCGGCGCCATGTGATCGATCCCGATCTCGGCCGCCGCATCCTGGAGGCGCTGCAGCGCGCCGCGCAACCGCTGATCGCCGAGGGCAAGCCCTTCGCGCTGGTGGTGCAGCCCGCCATCCGGCTCGCGATCCGCAAATTGCTCAAGACCACCATGCCCGACACGCCGGTGATGAGCTTCTTCGAAGTGCCCGAGGACAAGGCGGTCGAGGTCGTCGCCGTGATCGGCGCGCCGGGGGCGCTGCAATGAGCGCGCCCGCTCGGTTCGGCGGCGCCCAGCCGCTCACTTATGGCAAGGGCGGCGCGCCGCTCGATCTGAACGCGCTCGCGCGGCGCCACGCGCCGCTGGTGCGCCGGATCGCCTGGCACGTCCACGCCATGGCGAGCGCGATCGAGGTCGAGGATCTGGTGCAGATCGGCCTCGTCGCGCTGGTCGAGGCCGCGACCAGCTTCGAGGATCGTGGCCTCGCGAGCTTCGAGCAATATCTCGTCACCCGCGCGCGCGGGGCGATGATCGACGCGCTGCGCCGCCAGGCGACGCTCACGCGCGGCGCGATGCGGCGGCGCAAGGCCTATCAGGAAACCGTCGCCAGCCTCACCGCGCAACACGGCAAACGCCCCGACGAAGCGACGGTCGCGCAGCGCCTGGGGGTGAGCATCGACAAATTGCGCACCGATTTCGCGACCGCGGAGCCCGTGATGATGGAATCGATCGACGACGTCTATTCGGACGATTTGCCGCTGTTCGCGAGCGACGATCCGAGCGCCTTCGACCAGCTCGCCGAGGCCGATCAGCGCCGCGCGCTGGTGGAGGCGATCGCCGCGCTCCCCGAGCGCGAGGCGCAGGTGATCCAGCTTTATTACGTCGAGGAATTGAACCTGGAGGAGATCGGCCAAGTGCTCGGCGTGGGCAGCGCGCGCGTGTGCCAGATCAAGAAGGCCGCGCACGACCGGTTGCGGAAGGCGTTGGCGAAGCTGGGGTAGGCGCGCGTTCAAGGCCTGAGCGCCGCCGCCTTCGCGTCGTCATTCCCGCGTGTTCGATTTGTCTTCCCGCATTTGGTCCCGGCATCCCTACACTTCCCCTCGTCACCCCTGCTCTTTCCCTCGTCGCCCCCGCACCTCGCCTCGTCGTCCCCGCACCTCCCCTCGTCATCCCCGCGTAGGCGGGGATCCATGATTTCCGCCGTCCGCCAGAATGGATCCCCGCCTGCGCGGGGATGACGAAGAAAGACGGGGACAGGGAGAGAGGGAGACGGGGGAGAGGGTCGACGCGCGCGCGCGAGCGAGAGGCCCGCGCGCCCCGCTATCGCATTTCTACGAGCTTCTCGGGGCGTGGTAACCGAATGGCGAGGAAATTGAGTGAATAAGGGAGCCGAACGGCCGTTTCTCCCCTGTGGGGTTCGGCCAGGCTTTTAAGGGATCACCATGTTTCCAGCGATCGGTCTCGTCATCCTGCTCGTGATGGTGTTCGGCGGGTTCGCCATCACCGGCGGCGCGCTGGGGCCGGTGATGGAGGCGATTCCGCACGAAATGCTCATCATCGGCGGCGCCGCCGTCGGCGCGCTCGTCATCGGCAATTCGATGAACGAATTGAAGGCGATGGGCGGCGGGCTGATGAAAGTGCTCAAAGGGCCCAAATACAAGAAGCAGGATTATCTCGACACCATCTTCCTGGTGTCGAAGCTGATGAAGATGCTGCGCACCGAAGGGCCGATCGCGCTGGAACCACATGTCGAGGACCCGCAATCGAGCGCGATCTTCGCCGAATATCCGCGTCTCGTCGCCGATCACACGCTCGTCAACCTCATCGCCGACACGCTGCGGCTGGTCGTCGTCTCCTCGGGCACGCTCGATGTGCACGCGGTCGAGGAGGTGATGGACAATGCGATCAAGACGCACCACCACCAGGTCCAGGGGCCGCAGACGACGCTGCAGAGCCTGTCGGACGCCTTGCCCGCGCTGGGGATCGTCGCCGCCGTGCTCGGCGTGGTGAAGACGATGGGCTCGATCGACAAGCCGCCTGCGATCCTGGGCGGCATGATCGGCTCGGCGCTGGTCGGCACCTTCATGGGGGTGTTGCTCGCCTATGGCATCGTCGCGCCGCTCGCCGGGCGGCTGCAGCAGATCATCGATGCCGATGCGGCCATCTATCACACCGTCAAGCAGATCATCATCGCCTCGCTCCACGGCCATCCGCAGCCTTTGGTGATCGAGGCGGCGCGCTCGGGGATCGCGCATCACAACCAGCCGGGCTTCGCCGAAGTGTTCGATGGCCTGCGCGGCCGCTGATCAGGGTTGAGGAACCGATCCGATGGCCGCGCGCGCGCCCCATGGCAATAACCAGCCACCCAAGATCATCGTCAAGAAAATCTATGTCGAAGGGCATGGCGGCCATCATGGCGGCGCGTGGAAGGTCGCCTATGCCGATTTCGTGACGGCGATGATGGCCTTCTTCCTGCTGCTCTGGCTGTTGGGGGCGACGAACGAGAAGCAGCGCAAGGCGCTCGCCGATTATTTCGCGCCGACGCTGGTCGATTTCAAACAGAATAGCGCGGGGTCGACCGGGCTGTTCGGCGGCGCCTCGATCACCGATTTGGACAATTATCCGCACAAGGCGCAGCAGACCGGCACCAAATCGATGACCGTGCCGGTCGATTCGGTCGGCGGCGCGCAAGTCGGCTCGGGCCAAAAGGGGACGCTGAAAGAAAAGTCCCAAATGGCCGAGGACAAGAAGAATTTCGACAAGATCGCCAAACAAGTGGGCAAGGCGATGGCGAGCAATCCCAAGTTGCAGAAGCTCGCGACACACGTCCGCTTCGTGCCGACGCGCGACGGGTTGCGGATCGATCTGGTCGACAATGCCGATTATTCGATGTTCAAGCTCGGCACCACCGCCTTCGAGCCCGAGGCGGACAAGCTGATGGGCTTGATCGCCGAATCGATCCGCGAGCTGCAAAACCCGATCATGATCCGCGGCCATACCGACAGCCTGGCGTTCCAGAGCCCGACCGGCATGAACAACTGGCTGCTCAGCTCGGGCCGGGCGGAGGCGACGCGCCAACGGCTCGCCGAGGGCGGCTTGCCCAATGAGCGGTTCGAGCGGATCGAGGGCGTTGCCGAGCGCGAGCCGATGATCACCAAGGATCCCGCCGATCCGCGCAACCGGCGCGTTGCGATCACCTTGCTCTATCGCTCGTCGCTGCTCTCGCGCTGAGCGCTACCAAAAGCCGTGGGGGGCGACGCGATCGTCCGCGCGCACGCGGCCATGGAGGACGCGCGCCTCGGCGATGGTCCCCTCGACGCGCTCGATCCGTACCCGCGCCACACGCTGCCAGAGGGTGAAGGGGAGGCGCGAGGGGCCGATGACCGGGCCATGGCGCTGGATCGTGAGCACCGCGCCCGGTTGGGGCGGCTTACGCGGGTCGACGCACAAGGTCGCCTGTTCGGCCTCGGCGGCGATCACCCGCCCGACCGAGCAATCGGCGTAGGCGGCGAGCGCGAGGAAGAGCGTGAGTATGATTGGGAAATAGCAATTTTCGCTCGCGCGCTCAACCCTTCGGCGCGCCGGTTCGATGGACGTCCGGCCCCCGATCGCGCCGTTAGAGCGGTTTCCGATCCGATTGCATCGGATCGCCGCTCTAGATCTTTGATTTGCCGCGATTTCCGAGTCGGCAGGTGATTCCACCTGCCTGGAAATCGCTCTAGTGCAGCTTCAGTCGCGGCCGCACGATTTTGTTGACATGGCCCACCACCACCAGCCCCAGGCCCTTCAGCCAGCCATGGATCGCGATCAAATGCATTCGGTAGAGCGAGGCATAGACTAGCCGCGCCAGCCGCCCCTCGATCGCCATCCGCCCGCCGACCAAATTGCCCATCAGGCTCCCCACCGTCGAATAGCGGCTGAGCGACACGAGCGAGCCATGGTCGTGATAAACGAAGGGCCGCTGTCCGCGCCCCGCCATGGCCCGCAGCAGATTGTCGTAAACGGTCGAGGCCATTTGGTGCGCCGCCTGGGCGCGCGGCGGCACCGGGCGCTCGCTGCCGGGGAGGAGGCACGCGGCGCAATCGCCGATCGCGTAAATCCGCTCGTCCTGGCTCGTCTGCAGAGTCGGTCGGACGACGAGCTGGTGGTTGCGCGTCGTTTCGAGCCCGCCGATCCCCGCCATCCGCTCGGCGCCGCGCACCCCCGCCGCCCAAACGCGCAGATCGGCCTCGATCGCGCCGCCATCGGCGGTGAGCACCGCGCGTTCGGTGACTTCGCTCACCTTGGTGCCGGTGAGCACGCGCACGCCGAGCGCCTCCAGCTCCTCATGCGCGGCCTGGGCGAGCTTTTCGGGCAAAGCGGGCAGGATGCGCGGGCCGGCCTCGATCAGCGTCACTTTCAGCCGGCGCTCGTCGAACACTTCGAGCCCATAATAGCTGAGCGCGGCGGCGGCGTTGAAGAGTTCGGCGGCGAGTTCGACCCCGGTCGCCCCCGCGCCGACGATCGCGACGCGGACATAGGCGTCGACGCTCGGCTCGGCGATCATCGCGCGCGACACCCGCAGGCAATGATCGAGCAGGCGCGAGCGGAAGCGATCGGCGGCCGCGCGATCGTCGAGGAACAGGCAGTTGGCGCGCACCCCCGGCGTGCCGAAATCATTGGTGACCGAGCCGGTCGCGAGCACCAGATAATCATAGCGGATGCGGTGGCGCCCGATCAGCTCGCTGCCATCCTCGTCGACCAGCGGCGCGAGGATGATCTCGCGCCGGTCGCGATCGATGTCTTCGAGCGTGCCCTGAAAATAACGATAGCCCCAGCGGTGGCAGTGGCTGCGATAGCCGACCTCGTCGAGATTGGCGTCGAGCGAGCCGGCGGCGACTTCGTGGAGCAGGGGTTTCCAGATATGCGTGCGGTTGCGCTCGACGAGAATGATGTCGTGCCGCGCGCGCCCGAATTTCTTGCCGAGCCGCGTGACGAGTTCCAGCCCGCCCGCGCCACCCCCGACCACGACGATCTGCGTCTTCTTCACCGCGCGCTCCCCTGCTTCGCGTGGGCGATCCTATCGCCCGCGATACGGAAGAATGCCGGGCAATTGAAGCCCGCGTGCGCGCCAGCTACGGCAATTTCGCGCTGTCGCAAAGCTGGCGAAAATCTTGGAGCGACGATTCGAAGAAGTGCAATCGTGGCGCGTCGAACGTCACCATATAGAGTTGGCCCTTGGCGATTGTCGCGCGCGCCTCGCCCCGATGCGGCAGGTCGTTTTCGTCAACATAGTCATAAGTGAAGCGGACCGCACTTTGCCCGAGGAAACGATCAGGCTCGGTGCTTGTTACAGTGAAGGTCCCAATATCGCGCGCGCTGCGATACGTCGCCTCAAGCAGCTCAGGCAGCTCGACCAATAATGTTTCAAGAGCGAATTTGGGCAGTGGCTTGCGCTTTTTGCTTGCCTCGCGAATCAGGGGCTCACCCGGTGTGATCGCGCCATACCAGGTTACCGCATTGAGTTGCTCGCCATCGAGCGTCCAAATTTCTGCTTTCTTGCCTGGCTTGCCCGACAATTGATTCCAGTCACGGACGGGAGTCACGATCATTGCGGCTCCCGCGACCGCGACCGGCTTGCCTTTTTCGCGATAACCATGCCCAAGCGCCGGGGACAGCACGAGCAGCATGCCGGCAAGGAGCGCGGTTCCAATCCACTTCGTGCTCATCGTCGTCCCTCGTCTTCGGTCGATCCGGCGAGCATGCGGATCATGCTCGCATCGGGTGCATCGGGCTTCAGCTCCAGATAGCGCCGCAAATGGGGTTGGCCTTCGCTGGCTTGGCCGGTTTTGAGCAGCGCCAGCCCCAGGCCTCGCCGTGCCTCCGCGAGGTTGGGATCGAGCGCCACGGCTTTCGTATAAAAGTCGGCAGCGTTCACAAGATCGCGAGGATTGCCGCGTGCCCGATACAAATCGCCGCGCGCACGCCATAGCGGCGCGGTCCAGCCGTTTTCGGCAAGAGCGGTGATGAGATAGTCGCTCGCACCGAAATCGTTGAGTTTGACTTGATCGTCGAGGAAACCCGGTAACCACGGTGCGAGATTTTGACGATAACGCTCGGCGCCGTCGTCGCGGGTCGCGCCCTCGGGGCGCGAGAGTGCCGCGAGCGTCGCCGCCCGCTCGGCTTCGGGCGGGTGCGTCGCGAAGAACAGCACTCTATCGAAGCGCGGCCGGCTCAGCCCCTTGGCTGCCGCCGATGCCTCGGTTTCCGCCATTAGATTTTGCCATACCCGGGCTGCCGATTGCGGCCTAAGCGGACTGGCATTGAGATAGCCAATCCCCAACCGGTCGGCGGCGCGCTCTTGATCGCGGTTGAAGCGGTAAAGATCACCATAAACCGACAACTCGGCGTTGCGGTAGCTACCGCTGCCGGAGGGGACGCCACCGGCCCAGGCGGCGGCGGCGGCGGACAGCACGGCCAGCCAGCTAAGATAGTCGCTCGCGCCGCGCGCCGCCTTGAAACCGGCCACGGTGTGCCGCGCCTCGAAATGGCCGAACTCATGTCCCAGCACGGCGCCCAGCTCGGCCTCGTTCCGCACCCGCAGCAGTAGGCCAGAGTAGACGCGCATCGTGCCATTGGCTTCCATGCTCGCGTTGAACAACGGCGTGCGCAGAATATAGAGACGTACGCTGTTGCAACGGTCGGCGCCGACCGTGCGGCAAAGCACGTCGCGGACATAGGCGTTGAGCGCGGGGTCACGGATGACGATAGGCGAATTGGCGAGCAGTCGTTCGCTTTCGTCGGCCCGCTGCCAAGCGCCAATCTCGTCGACGCCTCTGGGCTGATAGGCGGTGCTATATGGCGGTAGGGTCGCCGCTTCGGGTGTGCTGGCGAGCACGCTCTGCGGCAGTAGCATCGCCATAATGCCCGCGCGGAAAGCGCGTTTCATCGCGCGGCGCCCGACGGCGCATTCGCGCCGGGGAAGCCCTCTAGCAACTGCGCGACGCGCTTCTGGGCGCCTTCAGGGGTGCGGACATCGCCCCCCATTGCCTTGTCGGCGTTCAGCCAAAGCAGATCGCCCGTCTTCAAGTCAATAAGCCCCGCGAAACCCTCATGTTCGCCTGATTTGATCGCGATGCCGGGGCCGAGCAGCGCCACCACCTGCAACAACTTACGGCCGGTTGAGCCATAAGCATCCCTATTGAAGATAAACAAAGCATAATCGGCGTCTTTCGCTTCTGGTAGCAATGCTATCTCGCTACCAAGCGTCCATTCGAAGACATCTGCCTTATTGTCGCGTTTTTTTGTGGGTAACCGATTGCCGATAAAGAACTGATAGTCAATCACCGCGCGCGAAACCGCAGCAAATAGCGCAGTGTATTCCTGCACGCGCCGGGCATCCTCTCCCATGGCGTCGGGCGCGGGGACGATAATGTTGCCGAGTGCTTGCTGGCGCGCCGCGAGCGCAACTTCGATATTTTTGCGCGCCTCGTCGGTCCAAGCAGCGTTGGGCTCGAACATGCCGCCGGTCGATTGCGCACTCACGATTACTTTGGGGCGAAAGACGATAATCCTCTTGTTACTGGCGGCCGACAGATCGAAGCCGTTCTTTACCGCGCGGCGCTCTTGCGCCACCGCTTGTTGTGCAAATAGCATGACGGCAAATGCCGTCAGTAACATGCGGATCGCCTTCATTTTGTGCCTTTCCCCAAAGGCCTTGCCCCTTTATTCGCAAGGCTAAAGTCGTCGTTGGGGAAAATCAAGTAGGTGTAACGATCTGCGCTAGTCCCCGATCCGCGCGAGCATCGCCTCGAGCAGCGCGAAGATCGCCGCGCGCGCGGGTTCGATCGCCAGGCCCTGGTCGTGGCGCAGCCGGCGCCAGCATTGGAAGCTCGTCGCGACCTCGATCGCGCTCGCGGTGGCGTCGTCGTCGATCACTTTTTGCGGCAGGATCGCGTGGAGCGACGTGCGCTCCAGCTCCAATTGGCGCTGATAGCCCTGCATCAGGAAGGCGCTCTGGAAGCGCTTGATGCTCGACGAGATGCGATAGGGCATGATCGTCTCGTAGATTTCGATCCGCCGTTCGGTCAGCTCGCGCAGCCGGTCGCGCCAATGCTCGCTGGTGAAGGGCTTCAGCATCAGCGGCATCACCTGGCGCTCGATCGCCTCGGCCATCGCGCGGTAGAGCGTGTCCATCTCGTCGAAATGGCGGAACACGGTGCGCAGGCCCACGCCCGCCGTTTCGGCGACGCGCGCGGCGCTGGGCGACACGTCGCCCTCGCGCACCAGATCGAGCAGCGCGGTGACGATCTTGTCGCGCGTCGCGCGGCTGCGGGCATAGCGGCCGTCGCTGGTGGGATCGATCGGGCGACGGGCGCGCGGCGGTTTGAGGCTTTTCGAGACGGGAACGGTCATGGCAGGCGCGCGCCTTTATCGGGTGAGCCCGCTCAAGTCGAGCCGGCGGCGGTCCATTTTCGATCAAGCGAGCAAGTCGTGACGGCGATACGTTCGGTGAGTGCGCTCAACAGATGAAGGGAAGCTCGCCAAGCCCGCTCAACCCTTGATTAACTTCAATCCTTTTGCGCCGCCGCGCGGGAGTTCAGCGCCGTTCGCGCTCGAGCAGTTCGACGCGCACGCGCGTCGCGCTGAGCGACAGCCGTACCTCGATCAGGAAGAAGATCAGCCCAAGCGTTACCAGCACCATCGCCAGGATGAACAACAAGGCGACCATCGTGCCGATGCGCAGATCGGCGAGTTCGGCCAGGAACAACAGCGCGACCACGACGCAAATCGCGATCGCGCTCGCCACGCCCAGGAACAAGGCGGCGTTGATGATCGCCATTCGCCGATCGAGCAGCCGCAGTTCGGCGACGTGCCGGTCATGCTCCATGCCCTGGCTGCGCGGGTGAAGCGCTTCGAGCGCGCGCGCGCGATCGACCACGCGCGCCAGCCGCCCCGCGATCAGGTTCAGGATCGCGCCCAACCCGGCGAGCAGGAACACCGGGCTCACCGAGAGCGAGATGGTCTGGGCGATGGTGGCGACGGCGGGCATGTTCATGGCGCCACCAAGCCGCGCCCAGCCGCGCGCGTCAAGCGTTGCCGCCAACGCCTTGGTAAGGCGCGGCTGTTAGGCTCGCGCGCGATGAACAAGCCCGTCGCCCCCAGCGATCTCGTCGTCGCGCCGGTCGCGCGCCTGCTGCCCGGCTTGCCGCGCGCGATCGACCGCGTCGCCGAAGCCGCGCCCGCGAGCCACGCTTTCCTGCGCCGGCAATGGTTCGCGGCGGCGCTCCACGCTTATGGCGGTGCCGCCGAGACATGGCTCGTCGAGCAGGGCGGGGCGCCGATCGCCGCGCTGCCGATCATCGGCTGGGGACCCGCTTGGTTGCGCGCGGCGAGCGTGCCGGGTTGCTATTGGCCGTTCCGCGGCTTTCCGGTCGCCGAGGGCGCCGCGCCGTTCGACACGCCATTCGACGCGCTGGTCACGGCGCTGCGCGCCCGGCTGCGCGCCTTGCGGATCGGCCCGGTTTATGACGGCGATCCGAGCGCCGAGGGGCTGATCGCCGCCGCCCGCGCGCGCGGCTGGGTGGTGCTCGCGCGCGACATCGCCCAAAGCTATTTGCTCGACATCGCCGCCGAAAGCGCGACCGGCGCCTGGCCGCGCAACTCCACGCTCAAGAAGAACCGTTTCCACGAAAAACATCTCGCGAGCCACGGCGTGCCCGAATGGCGCTTCCTCGACGGCGCCGCGCTCGCCCATGGTGGCTTCGACGCGCTCGCCCAGGTCGAGGAGAAGAGCTGGATCGCCGCGCGCACCGATGGTCGCGACGCCAAATTCACGCGCACCGGCCACGGCGCCTTTTGGCGCGCGGCGGCCGAGGATCCGGCGCTCGCCGCGATGTTCCACGCCGCGCTGCTGACGATCGACGGCGCCCCGGCCGCGTTCAGCTTCGATCTCGATCGCGGTGCGCTCAAATATGCGATCGCGAACAGCTATGATCCGGCCTTCGCCAAACATTCGCCGGGCAAATTGCTGTATTGGCGCAATTTGGTCGAGGCCCGGGCGCGCGGGATCGAGCGGGTCGATTGGGGGGCGGGCGACAGTGGCTATAAGCGCGTGATCGGCGCGAGTCCGGGGCCGATGATCCGCGACTGGCTACTGCTCGCCCCGGGCGTGCCCGCGCTCGCGGGACGACTGGCGGGCGTGCTCTGGCGACGCAGCGGGCAGGGTTAGGCGCCAGCTTACGGCCGCCCATCATGGTCGCGCCGCCGCGCTGACCGCGAGCAGCCGATCGACGTCGATCGCCGTCGCCAGTTGGGCGGCGATCGCATCGAGCGCGCGGTCGATCGCTTCGCGCCGGTCGAGGCCGTCCGACGCCGCGCCGATCAGACCGAGCCAATGCGCGCGCATCTCGGGTCGGTCGAACAGGCCGTGGACATAGGCGCCCGCGATCCGGCCGTCGCGCGCGACCGCGCCGTCGAGCGCGCCATCGTCGAAGCGCAGCAGCGGCGGCGTGCCCGGCGCCGCGGTGGTGACGCCGGCGTGGATCTCATAGCCCTGGAACGGCACCGGCGCGGCGGCGAGGCGGCCGGTGATGGGGCGCACGCGCTTCATCGGCCCGATCACGGTCGAAACGGGGAGCAGGCCGAGCCCCGCGACCGCGCCCGGCGGCCCCTCGATGCCCTCCGGATCGGCGATCCGCTCGCCCAGCATCTGATAGCCGCCGCACACCCCGAGCACGCGCCCGCCGCGGCGGACATGCGCGTGTAGGTCGACGTCCCACCCCTGCGCCCGTAGGAAAGCGAGATCGGCGATCGTCGCCTTGCTGCCCGGCAGGATGACGAGATCGGCGATCGGCAGCGGCCGGCCGGGCGGGACCATGTGGAGCGCGACGCGGGGCTCGTGCGCGAGCGCGTCGAAATCGTCGAAATTGGCGATGCGCGGCAGCATCGGCACCGCGATCACCGCCCGCCCCGCCTCCGCCCCCGGCGCCGCGCGCCCGAGCGCGACCGCGTCCTCGGCGGGCAGCGTTGCCGCCTCGGCGAGCCAGGGCACTAGCCCGAGCCCCTGCCAGCCGGTGCGCTCGGCGATCGCGCGATAGCCATCGTCGAACAGCGCGGGGTCGCCGCGGAACTTGTTGATCAGAAAGCCGCGCACCAGCGCCGCGTCCTCGGGGTCGAGCACCGCTTTCGTGCCCACCAGCGCGGCGATCACCCCGCCGCGATCGATGTCGCCCACCAGCACCACCGGCACCCCGGCCGCGCGCGCGAAGCCCATATTGGCGATGTCGCCGTCGCGAAGGTTGATTTCGGCCGGGCTCCCCGCGCCCTCGACGATCACGAGATCGGCCGCCGCGTGCAGCCGGCGGTAGCTGGCGAGCACCGCCGGCAGCAACGTCGCGCGCAGCCGCTGATATTCCCCCGCGTGGCAGGTCGCATGGACGCGGCCATCCAGCACGACTTGCGCGGTGCGATCGGACTGGGGCTTCAACAGCACGGGGTTCATGTCGGTGCTCGGCGCGACGCGCGCGGCGATCGCTTGCAGCGCCTGCGCGCGGCCGATCTCGCCGCCCTCGGCGGTCGCGGCGGCGTTGTTCGACATATTCTGCGGCTTGAACGGCCGGACGCGAAGCCCGCGATCGGCGAACAGCCGGCAGAGCCCGGCGACGAGCACCGATTTGCCGACGTCCGACCCCGTTCCCTGGAGCATCAGCGCGCCCACGAATGCGCTCCCGCCAAGGCCCAGAGCAGCGCGCACGCCCGCCGGTAGATCGCGAGCGCGCGGGCGAGATCGGCGGCATCGGGCGGTGGCCCGTCGCCCATCCACGGGCGCGCCGCCGGCACGCCTTCATAGCTGACCGGCCCGCCGAGCCGACGGCCGAGCGCGCCCGCCATCGCCGCTTCGGGCCAGCCGGCGTTGGGCGAGGCATGGCGCCCCGCGTCGCGGCGCATCACCGCCCAGCCGCCGCCCCCCGCCGCGCAGAGCAGCACGCCGGCGAGCCGCGCGGGGGCGAGGTTCATCGCATCGTCGGCGCGCGCCGCCGCCCAGCCGAACGCCTCCAGCTCGGGCGTGCGGTGGCCGATCATCGAATCGGCGGTGTTCACCAGCTTGAAGGCGAACAGCCCCGGCAGGCCGGCGAGCGCGAGCCAGCAGGCGGGGGAGACGATACCGTCGCCGAAGCTTTCGGCCAGGCTCTCGATCGCGGCAGTGGCGATGCCGGCCTCGTCGAGCGCCTCCACGTCGCGCCCGACGATCATCGCGAGCGCGCGTCGCGCGGCGGGGAGATCACCGCGTTCGAGCGGGCGGAGCACGTCGCGCACATGCGCGTCGAGGCTGCGCTGGGCGAGCCCGGTGGTCGCGGCGAGCACCAGCGCGGCGCGCCCCGCGCGCCCCTTGCTCGCGCGGGTCAGCGTCCAGCCCGCGCCGGCGGCGATC
>LWDI01000092.1 GCA_002083475.1 Proteobacteria bacterium SG_bin5 | reverse complement strand
TTCGCCGGCTGGGTGCTCAAGACCGGCGAACGCGTGCTAATCGACCGCGAGGGCGTGTCGGTCGCGCTCTCGACCGGCGAATATAATCTGTTGCTCGCGCTCGTGCAGCGCCCGCGCCAAGTGCTCACCCGTGATCAATTGCTCGATTTGACGCAAGGCCGCGAGGCGGGGCCGTTCGACCGCGCGATCGACAATCAAGTCAGCCGGTTGCGCCGCAAGATCGAGCCCGATCCCAAGGCACCCGAAATCATCAAAACGGTGTGGGGCGGCGGCTATACGCTCGCCTGCGAAGTCACCAAATTGTGAGCTGGCTCAAACGCTTCGCCCCCCGCAGCCTGGGCGGGCAAATCGCCGTGCTGATCGCCGTCGCGCTACTGATCGCGCAGGCGATCAATTTCGCGATCATTTTTCAGGGCCGCCGCGCGGTGCGGTTGCAGAGCGTGATCCAGCCCGCCGTCACCCGCGTGATCGACGCCGAGGAACGCATCGCGACCGGCCGCTTCCGCCCCGGCCCGCGCGCGCGCGTTCGGCTCGCGCCCGCCAATCCGATCGCCGGCAGCACCACGCGCGAGGCGGCGGTCGAGGCGGCGTTGCGCGCCGAACTGGTCGATCTCGGCTTGCGGACCGGCGCGATCGTCACCCAGGTCCGCCCGATCGACCCCAATGACCCGCGCATTGCCGCGCTCCCGCCGCGCCAGAAGCGGCGGATGCTGCGCGCGGGGCACGAGCTCATCATCGCGATCGAGCGGCCTGCGGGCGATTGGCTGGTGCTGCGCAGCTTCTGGCCGCGCGGCGACGGCCCGCTGGTCGCGACTTTGCTCGTGCAGACGTTGATCCTTTATCTCGCGCTGCTGCTGCCGCTGCTCTGGGCGACGCGGCGCATCTCGGGGCCGTTGCGCTCGCTCGCGAGCGCGGCGCGGCGCTTCCAGCCGGGCGACGACGAGCCCCCGCTCGAGGAACGCGGCCCCTATGACGTGCGCGCGCTGATCGCCGCGTTCAACCAATTGCGCGGCCGGGTGAGCGCGATGCTCGAGGAAAAGGACCGGATGCTCGGCGCGATCGGCCATGATCTGCGCACCCCACTCGCGGCGTTGCGGGTGCGGATCGAATCGGTCGACGACGATGGCGACCGGACGAAAATGGCCGAGACGATCGACGAGATGAACAAGACGCTCGACGACATCTTGTCGTTCGCGCGGCTGGGCCGATCGAGCGAGCCGGCGGTCGCGACCGATCTCGGCGCCTTGGTCGAGGCGGTGGCGGAGGATTTCCACGCGCTCGGCGCCGCGGTCGAGGTGGCGGAGGCGCCGCGGATCACGCTCAAGCTGCGCCCCGCGCTGATGCGCCGCGCGCTGCGCAACCTGATCGACAATGCGGTAAAATATGGCGGCGGCGCGCAGGTCTCGATCGTCAGCCGCCCCGCCGAAGTCGCGATCCTGATCGTCGACGACGGCCCGGGCATCCCCGAGGATCGGCTGGAGCAGGTGTTCGAGCCCTTCGTCCGCGTCGAGGGATCGCGCAACCGCGACACCGGCGGCGCGGGGTTGGGTTTGGCGCTCGCCCGCGCGATCGTGCGCGAGGCGGGCGGCGACATCGCGCTCGAAAACCGCGCCGAGGGCGGGCTGGAAGCGACGGTGCTGCTGCCACGGCGGTAGCGGGCGGGGGGGGGAGGCCCCTCCACCATGCTGCGCATGGTCCCCCTCCCCAAGCAAGCTTGGGGAGGATTGGTTTTCGAGCACCGTCGTTGCGCATATCGCGATCCTCCCCAAGCTCTGCTTGGGGAGGGGGACCGTCCGAAGGACGGTGGAGGGGCATTCGCGCGCCCATCCGCCCCGACAGCCGTCGCCCCAGCGAAGGCTGGGGCCTCATGCAAGCGTAGCGCCCCATCTGCCAAAGGCCCCAGCCTTCGCTGGGGCGACGCCTTGTTTCTGACGGGCGGGTTGCTGGGGGGCAGGATCCGGGGGGCCGGGCTTCTGGCGGGCGGGAGCAAACCGACCTACCCCAAGGCCCGCGCCACCTCGGCCCGCAACAGCGGCAACGTCTCTTCCTCGAACCAGGGATTGCGCCGCATCCAGCCGACCACCCGCCAGCTCGGGTGCGGCAGCGGGAAGATCGGCAGAAAGTCGCGCGCGCGGCGCACCGCCTCGGTCATCGGCAGCCGCGCGGGCAGATAGGCCGCTTGCGCATGGATGCCGATCAGCAGCCGCAGCTTCACCCCCGGCATGGCCTGGAGCAGCCGCGCGTGCCACAAGGGCGCGCATTCGGGGCGCGGCGGCAGATCGCCCCCGCCCTTCACCGCGCCCGGATAGCAAAAGCCCATCGGCACGATCGCGAGCTTGTCGGGATCGTAAAAATCCTCCGCGCGCATCCCCAGCCAATCGCGCAGCCGGTCGCCGCTCGCATCGGTCCAGGGAATGCCCGAAGCGTGCGCCTTGGTCCCCGGCGCCTGGCTGGTGATGAGCAGCCGCGCACCGCCGCCGATCTGGAGCACCGGGCGCGGGCCGAGCGGCAGCGCGCCCGCGCAGACGCGGCACGCCGCCACTTCGGCGCGCAAGCGGGCGACGTCGCTCAAGCGCGCTCGGCGAGCACGGCGGCGAGGATGCGCGCCTGATTATGCGTCTCGTCCTTGGCGCCGTAGAGCAAGGTCACCGGCCCCGCGCGCGCGAGATCGGCGATCTGGTCGAGCGCCGCCACCCGCTCGGGCGCGGCGAGTTCGGCGCGGTAGCGCGCCTCGAACTCGCTCCACAGCGCGACTTGATGGTGGAACCATCGGCGCAGGGCGTCGCTCGGCGCGACCTCCTTGGCCCAGAGATCGACCGCCGCCGCCGCCTTGCTCAGCCCGCGCGGCCACAGCCGATCGACGAGCACGCGGATGCCGTCATCGGGGGCGGGGGGCAGATAGATGCGTTTGACGCGCGGGGCCATGCGCGCGAGCTTAGCCGCGCGCGGCGCGCGGCGAAAGCGCCGCTACCATTGCGCGCGCTGGCGCCAGCGGCCGGGCGGCATGCCGACGATCTGTGCGAACTGGCGGGTGAAATGTTGTTGCGAGGCGAAACCGCAATCGAGCGCGATCTCGGCGAGCGCGCGCTCGCCGTCGAGCATCAGCCTCTTGGCGTATTCGACCCGCCGCAGGACCAGATAGCGATAGGGCGTGTTGCCCGTCATCGCCTTGAACGCGCGGGCGAAATGCGCGACCGAGAGCCCCGCCACCTCGGCCAGTTCGTCGAGCGCCACGTCGCGCCCGAGATTGGCCTCGATATAATCGCGCACCCGCTGGATGCGGAACGGCGCGGTCGCGAAATGCTGGGGCTGGCTGTGATCGCCCGAATAAGCGCGCAGCAGATGCACGGTGAGCGCGAGCGCGTGGCTTTGCATCAACAGGCGCGAGGCGGGTCCCGGCGTGCGCAACTCGTCGAGACAAGCGCGGGCGAGGCGACCGATCGTTTCGTCACGCACGCCCCCGCGCGGCGCGAAGGCGAAGCGGCCGTCGGGCAAATGCTCGGGCAGCAATTGCCCGACCAGCGCCGGCGTCAGATGCATGTGCAGCACCTCGCCTTCCCCCGCGTCGATGAGCCAGCGCGATGGCGTGCCGGGCGGCATCAGCACGGCGGTTCCCGCCGGGCCGATCGCGTCGAAGTCGCGGCCGTCCATTGTCGCCCGCAGCGAGGGCGACGCGCGCAGATGGACGAAGACCACCGTGTCCGCGACCGCCGGCACGTCCTGTTCGGTGCGCGCCGCGACCTGTTCCTGGTGAACGACCGAAAAGCCCCCGTCGAAATAGCCGCGCGCGGTGAGCGGCTGGCTCGAGCGCAAGGCGTCATAGCTCGCGACCCCGGTTTGGGGGACGAAAATCTGTGACTGGCCTTTCGCGCCGAAGCTCATCGCGATCTCCGAAAGGCGTCAACCTAAACGAAACGATCGAATGCGACAATTACCACGCCGGCGCTGGCCGGGGCCTACCGGAGGTCCAGGAACATAGCATAACGTCTTGATAGGGCGAAAAAGTTCAGCGCGAGAGCACGCTCGGTGCCGTGTCGATCGCGCTGGGCCGATGTTCTAATTCGACAAGAATTGGCCTCACCGCGAGCGCAGCGCCCAGGCGGGCCAAGTGATCACGAATTGCGCCGCGGTCGCGACGGGCGCGCCGGCGATGCTCGCCTCGGCCATGATGTCATGCCAGCGGCAATAGGCCGCGATGATGCCGATGAGGAGATAGATACCGATCAGGGTCACGTGCCCGCCTCCTAGGCCTGCCGTGAACCCCTAGCCCGCGCGCGCGGCGCCGCGCCATCCGGGCGAGCCCTTAGCGCGATCTCCAAGTCGGCGGAATTACAGACCGGCTGGGGCATCGCGACGACTCGAGAATGGAGAGCCGCGCTCGGATCGAGTGTCGCTTTAGCGCCCGCCGCCGCACGTCTCGGGGGCGCGGCGGCAGCGGCGTTCGGCTTCGCGGCGTTCGCGGCCCTCGCGCGCTTCTTGCTTGCGCATCTTGCGGCCGTAATTGCGATCGGCCTCGTCCTGGCTGGTCGTCGTCCAATCGACCATTTTGGACGCGACCTTCACCGGCGCGGTCGCGACCCCGATCGCGGTTTTCGCCAGGCAACCGCCGAGCAAAGGCAGCGCCGCCAGAATCAAGATACGCATCAATTCCCCCTTGTCCGCGAACCGCTTAGCGCGAAACGTCCCGCGCGCGCACCCCTTCCGCGGGGAAATCGGTGAAAAAGCCGTCGATGCCCGTGTTCAGGAAGAATGCGATCTCGGCGCCCAGATCGCCCTGCCCCTCGGGCGCGCGGCCGCGTTGCCAGACGGGCGGCAGAAAGGCGTTTTCGGCGCGGAACGTCCAGGGGTGGACGCGCAAGCCCGCGCCATGCGCTTGTTCGACGAGCGGCGTGACCGAGCCCTTGCCCGGCCAGATCAGCGCCTTGTTCGGCCCGATTCCATAAGCATAAACGGCGACCGCGCGCAGGCCCGCCGGGGTCGCCATCGCCGCATAGCTCGGCGCCGCCTGATCGGCCGGGCCGCCTTGCGCGTCCATCAGCTGGATCAGCCGCACCTTGGTGAGCGCGTGGAGGCGCTTGAGATTATTCACCTCGAATGATTGGATGAAAACCGGCGCGGTCGGCGAGTCCCAGCCGGCGGCGCGCAATTCGGCGACCAGCTTTTCCTCCATCACCAGGCCCAGCCGCGCGAAATAGCTCGGGTGTTTGGTTTCGGGATAAATGCCGATCACCCGGCGCGTTTCCGCCGTGCGCTTCTTGGCGAGCGCGATCACCTCGGCGAGCGTCGGCACCTCGAATTGGCCGTCATAGCGCGTGTTGCCGGGGCGCAGTTGCGGCAGCCGCTCCTTGGCGCGCAACGTCTTGAGTTCGGCGAGGGTGAAATCCTCGGTGAACCAGCCGGTGTGGCTTTCGCCGTCGATAGTCTTGGTCGCGCGGCGGCCGGCGAATTCGGGGCGGTTGGCGACGTCGGTCGTCGCGCTGATGTCATTCTCGTGGCGGGCGACGAGCACGCCGTCCTTGGTCATCACCAGATCGGGCTCGATGAAGTCCGCGCCTTGCGCGATCGCCAGATCATAAGCGGCGAGCGTATGTTCGGGGCGCAACCCGCTCGCGCCGCGATGGGCGATCACGATCACGTCCCTCACCTTCTCCTCCCCCGGTGCGGCGCCGATCAGAGCGATCATGGCGGCCAGGAAAATCGCGCGCATGGCTTGTGCTCCCTTGCAAGCGACGCCACTTGTAGGGCCTCACCTCGCCCGTGTCTTCATTCCTAAAGGGGGCATGATGCACTTCACGATCAACGGCCAGGCCCTTCAGGCCGAGCCCGATATTCGCGCCTCGCTGCTCGACGTGCTGCGCGAGCATCTTGGGCTGACCGGCACCAAAAAGGGCTGCGATCACGGCCAATGCGGCGCCTGCACCGTGCTGGTGAACGGCCGGCGGATCAACGCCTGCCTGACGCTCGCGGTGATGCACGAGGGCGACGAGATCATAACGATCGAGGGGCTCGCCCAGGGCGACACGCTCCACCCCTTGCAGGCCGCCTTCATCAAGCACGACGCGTTTCAGTGCGGCTATTGCACGCCGGGGCAAATCGTCTCGGCGGTGGGGATGCTCGCCGAAGTCGAGGCCGGGATGCCGAGCCATGCCAGCGCTTCGCTCGACGCGGTGACACTCGACGAGGCGGAGATTTCGGAGCGGATGAGCGGCAATTTGTGCCGCTGCTCGGCTTATCCGAACATCGTCGACGCGATCCGGGACGTGGCGGGGGTTGGGGCTTCATAGCCCCCTCTCCCAACCCTCTCCCCTAAAGGGGAGAGGGCTTTCGAGTAGCGCTTCGGATTAGCCCTCTCCCCTTTAGGGGAGAGGGTTGGGAGAGGGGCCTTCCAGGAGCAACCATGCAAAGCTTCACGTACACCCGCGCCGAAACCGCCGAAGCCGCGGTCGCCGCCGCCGCCCGGGGGGCGCGCTTCATCGCCGGCGGCACCAATTTGCTCGATCTGATGAAGCTCCAGATCGAAACGCCCGAGGCGCTGATCGACATCAGCCGGCTGCCGCTCGGCGCCATCGAGCCGCACGAAGGCGGCTTGCGGATCGGCGCGCTGGCGCTCAATTCGGACGTCGCCGCGCATCAGGACGTGCGCGCGCGCTACCCGATGCTCGCGCGCGCGCTGCTCTCGGGCGCATCGGCGCAACTCCGCAACAAGGCGAGCGTCGGCGGCAATTTGCTCCAGCGCACGCGCTGCTATTTCTTCTACGATCCCGCCGCCCCCTGCAACAAGCGCGCGCCCGGCATCGGTTGCGCGGCGCAAGGCGGGTACAACCGTATGCACGCGGTGCTCGGCGCGAGCGAGGCGTGCATCGCGACCCACCCCAGCGACATGGCGGTCGCGCTGCGCGCGCTCGACGCGGTGGTGCTGACGCTGACGGCCGATGGCGATCGCCGCCGCATCCCGCTCGCCGGGCTCTACCGGCTGCCGGGCGACACGCCGCAGATCGAACATGTGCTCGCGCCCGGCGAACTCATCACCCATGTCGAGCTGCCCCCTCCCCCGCCCGGGCGCCAGCTTTATCGCAAGGTGCGCGACCGGGCGTCTTATGCCTTTGCGTTGGTTTCGGTCGCGGCGGCGGTCGCGGTCGAGGATGGGGTGGTGAGCGCCGCGCAACTGGCGTTCGGCGGGCTCGCGCCCGTGCCGTGGCGCAGCGCCGAGGCGGAAGCCGCGCTGATCGGCCAGCCCGCGACGCGCGAGATATTCGCGGCGGCCGCCGATGCGCTGCTCGCCGAGGCCAAGGTGCAAGGGCATAATGACTTCAAAATCCCGCTCGCGCGCCGCACCCTGATCGCCGCGCTCGCCGAATTGACGGGGGCGTGAGGGTCCGCGCCATGCCTCGCATAACGGCCGACTTCCGAGCAGCAACCCCCGTCACCCCGGGCTTGACCCGGGGTCCCGCTGTTCTTCGGTCGCCAAGGCAGCGGGACCCCGGCTCGGGGGCCGGGGTGACGATGGTTGGTCATTTGACGGGTCCGTCAAAACGCGCGTTTCAGCAGGAGGAGCGCTAAATGGCTGAATTCCGCATGGATGCCGATTACGGCGCCTCCGCGCTCGATCGCGGGGTGCAGGGGCTGATCGGCGCCCCCATCGACCGGATCGACGGCGTCGCCAAGGTGACCGGCACCGCCGCTTACGCCGCCGAGCACCGGCCGCAAGGCAAGCTCGCTTATGGCTTTGCGATCACCGCGAGCGTCGCCGTCGGCGCGGTGAAGGCGATCGACAAAAAGGCCGCCGAGGCGATGCCCGGGGTGATCGCGATCATCACCGACGATCCCCGCCTGCCGCGCGAATCGCACATCATCCGCGCCGAGCGGATGCCGGCGAATGACGGCACGCTCGAAAGCTATGGCCAAATCCTGGGGCTGGCGGTCGCCGAAAGTTTCGAGGCGGCGCGCGCGGCGGCCTATGCGGTCAAGGTCGATTATGTCGCGGTGAAAGGCGAATATGACACCGTCGCGGCGGCGCATAAGGCGCAGGACCCGCATCCAGGCGCGATGCTGCCCAATGTGGTGAAAGGCGATGTCGACGCCGCGATGGCCGAGGCGCCGGTGACGCTCGACGTGACCTACACCACCCCCTATCACGTCCATGCCGCGATGGAGCCGCACGCCGCGATCGCCGAATGGCAGGGCGACGAACTGACGCTCTACGGCGCGATCCAGATCATGCGCGGCTTCACGCCCGTGCTCGCCAATTCGCTCGGCGTGCCGATCGAGAAAATCCAAGTCCTCTCGCCCTATATCGGCGGCGGCTTCGGCGGGAAGATCGGCGGGCCGGAGACATTGCTCGCCGCGATCGCCGCGCAGCAGATCGGACGGCCGGTGAAGGTGCAGCTGACCCGCCAGCAGCTGTTCCATTCGGTCTATGGCCGGTCGGACACGCACCAGCGCATCCGCCTCGCCGCGACCCCCGAGGGCAAGTTGACGGGAATCGCGCAGGATAGTCTGGTGAGCCAGAAGACCGGCCTCGGTTTCTTCGAGCCCGTCGCGCTCGGCGCCTTGTCGCTCTACGCGGGTGAGAATAGGCGCTTCACCACCCGCATCGCCAAGATCAACGTCACCCCGGCGGGCGCGGTGCGCGCGCCGGGCGAGGCGGTCGGGATGATGGCGCTCGAAACCGCGATGGACGAGATGGCGGAAAAGCTGGGCATGGACCCGATCGCCTTCCGCAAAGCCAATGAGCCCGAGCGTGATCCGACCAGCGGCGCGCCCTTCTCCACCCGCCGGCTGATCGATTGCTATGACGAGGGCGCGCGCCGCTTCGGCTGGGACCAGCGCGTGGCGACCCCGGGCGCGCGGCGCGAGGGCGATTGGCTGATCGGGCTCGGCATGGCGACGGCGGCGCGCGTGAATTTCCTCGCCGATAGCCAGGCGCGCGTGCGGCTGACCCCCGAGGGGCATGCCGAAGTCGAAACCGATATGACCGATATCGGCACCGGCACCTACACCATCCTCGCGCAGGTGGCGGGCGAAGCGCTCGGGCTGCCGATCGCGGCGGTGCGCGTGCGGCTGGGCGATTCGCGCGATCCTTCGGGCGCGGGCTCGGGCGGGTCGTTCGGCGCGGCCTCGAGCACCTCCTCGGTGCTGATCGCCTGCGACGCGATCGTCGCCGAACTCGCGCGCCGCATGGGCGCCGAGGTCGCGGAGATGACGCTCAAGGACGGCCATGCCATCGCCGGCAACCGCCGCGTGCCGCTGAGCGAGCTGGTCGGCGACGCGGCGATCGAGGAGGTCGGCGTGCTCAAGCCCGGCGGCAACTCGCGCAGCTGGAGCCAGGGCACCTATGGCGCGCAATTCGCCGAGGTGGCCGTCCATGCCGTCACCGGCGAAGTGCGCGTCCGCCGCTTGCTCTGCGTGTTCGATTGCGGGCGCGTGCTCAACGCCAAGACCGCGCGCAGCCAGGCGATCGGCGGGATGATCTGGGGGCTGGGCTATGCGCTCCACGAGGCCGCCGTGCTCGATCCGCGCACCGGCGCTTATGTGAACCGCGACCTCGCCGAATATCACATCCCGGTGAACGCCGACGTGCCCCAGATCGAGGCCTATTTCATCGAAGAGATCGATCCCCATGCGAGCCCGGTCGGCGCCAAGGGGCTGGGCGAACTCGGCATTTCGGGCGTCGGCGCGGCGGTGACCAACGCGGTGTACAACGCCTGCGGGGTCCGCGCGCGCGATTGGCCGATGACGCTCGACCAGATTTTGCCGGGGCTGCCGGGGGTTTGAGGGGGCCCCCTCTCCCAAACCCTCTCCCCTAAAGGGGAGAGGGCTTCAGGTTGCGCTTCTACGAGCCCTCTCCCTTTCAGGGGGAGAGGGCGATGAGGGGCGCGACGAAAAGCCCTCTCCCGCCTGCGGGAGAGGGTTGGGTGAGGGCCTTCAGCAGCTCGACAGAAGATCAACCACGGGACCAAAACCATGGCCGATAACGACTCCGTCCTCGCCGCCGCCGCCGCTTGGTCCGGCGCTCGCCTCGCGCTCGCGACCGTGGTCTCGACCTGGGGCTCGGCGCCGCGCCCGCGCGGCAGCCATATGCTGGTGCATGAGGATGGCCGCTTCGAAGGCTCGGTCTCGGGCGGCTGCGTCGAAAGCGACATTCTCGCGGCGGCGGCGGAGGTGATCGCCGGGGCGCCGGCGGTGCTCAAACATTATGGCGTGGCGGACGCGGCCGCCTGGGAAGTCGGGCTGCCGTGCGGCGGCGAGATCGACGTGTTCGTCCAGCCCGTGCGCGACGCCGGATTCCCCCCCGCGCTCTTCGTCGCGATCGCCGAGGCGCGCGCGCGCGGCCAGGCGCTGAGCGTCGCCACCGATTTCGCGAGCGGCCAGTCGCGCGAAGGGAGCTCGGGCGATTTCGTCAACCGCTACGATCCGCCGCGCCGGCTGTTGATCGTCGGCGCGGTGCAGATCGCGCAGAGCCTCGCCGGACTCGCGCGCGAACTCGGCATCGCGGTGACGGTGATCGATCCGCGCGCGCGCTTCCTGACCGAGGAGCGCTTCCCCGGCGTGACCCTCGACGATCGCTGGCCCGATGAAGCGATCGGCGCGCTCGGGCCCGATCCGGCGACCGCGATCGTGACCTTGAGCCACGACATCAAGATCGACGACCCCGCGCTCACCGCCGCGCTCGCCTCGCCCGCCGCTTATGTCGGCGCCTTGGGTTCCAGGCGCAGCCACGCCGCGCGGATCGAGCGGCTGCGCGCGGCGGGGGTAGGCGACGACGCGCTCGCCCGGATCGACGCGCCGGTGGGGCTCGACATCGGCGCTATCGGCCCCGCCGAGATCGCGCTGTCGATCGCCGCCGCGATGGTGGGGGCGTTCAATGGTCGACGCTAGCCGCGCGCTGCTCGCGCTGCTCGCCGCCGGGCGTTCCGAGCGTTTCGGCGCCGAGGACAAGCTCGCCGCCGATTTCCTGGGCGCGCCGCTCGCGCGCCATGCCGTGACCGCGCTCGAGGCGGTGCCGTTCCTCGCGCGCGTCGCGATCGTCTCGGCGACGGCGGTCGACTTCCCCGGATATGCGCGGATCGAGAACCCGGCCCCGGAGGCGGGGCTTTCAGGCTCGGTGCGGCTCGCGGCGCGGGCGGCGCGCGAACAGGGCGCGGCGGCGCTCGTCATCGCGCTCGCCGATATGCCGCGCGTCACCTCGGCGCAGATCTACCGGCTGCTCGACGCCGCGCGCTGCGCCGACGCGGTGATCGCCTCGAGCGACGGCCACCGCCCCTCGCCCCCCGCGCTCTTCGCCGCCGGCCGCTTCGCCGAACTGGAAGCGCTGGAAGGCGACGCGGGCGCGCGCGCGCTGATCCAGGGCGGGCAGCATGTCGTCACCAGCCCGGCGGAGCTGATCGACATCGACACGCCCGAGGATTTGGAACGGTTGCGGGCGTTGGTTTGAGCGGCCCTGGAGCGAGTCGCGTTAGATCAAATTCCCATTACCGCCGTTCGTGCTGCGCCTGTCGAAGCACCGTTCTTCCTATCATCGGGCGTAAGGAAGGGCAGCCCTTCGACAAGCTCAGGGCGAACGGTTCAGATTGCGCGTTCGATGCCCTATTCGTGCCGCAGCGCGTCGATCGGGTTCAGGCTCGCCGCGCGGCGCGCGGGGAAGAAGCCGAACACCACGCCGATCACCGCCGAGATCACGAAGGCGATGATGTTGATCTGCGGATCGAACAAATAACTCACCTTGAGCAGCGGGGTCAGCCCCAGGATCACCAGCTGCGCGAGCACCAGCCCGATCAGGCCGCCCAGGCACGACAAGGCGATCGCCTCGACCAGGAACTGCATCAGCACCTCGCGCGCGACCGCGCCGATCGCCAGACGAATGCCGATCTCGCGCGTCCGCTCGGTTACCGAGACGAGCATGATGTTCATGATCCCGATCCCGCCCACCACCAGGCTGATCGCCGCCACCGCCGAGACGATGCCGGTGAGCAAGGTCGTCGATTGGGTGAGCGTCTGCTGGATCTGCGTCGTGTCGAAGATGAAGAAATCATCTTCCTTGCCGGCGGTGATGTTGCGCCGCTCGCGCAGCAGCGCGGTGATCGAGGCTTGCACTTGCGCGGTCGAATAATCGTCATCGACGCCGACCAGCATCACGCCGACGTCGCGATTGCCCGTCAGCCGGCGTTGCACCGCCTTGATCGGCATCACCACCAGATCGTCCTGATCGGCGCCGAACCCCGCCTGCCCCTTGGCGATCAACACCCCGATCACGGTGCAGCTGATCCCGGCGATCCGCATCCGCGTGCCGACCGGGTCCTTGTCGCGGTAGAGGTTCTTCTTCACCGTATTGCCGAGGATGCAAACCGATTTGCCCGCCTTCACCTCGGCATCGGTGAATTCGCGGCCCGAGGCGAGCGGCCAGGGGTTGACGCGGAAGAAATCATTGGTCGTGCCGTTCACCGTGGTCGACCAATTGGCGCCTTCATAAATCGCGGTGCCGGTCGTCTGCGCTTCGTCGGCGACGACGCGCACGCCCGCGATCTGCTTGCGGATCGCCTCGACGTCCTCGGTCTTGAACAGAGACGGGCGCGGGCCGCCGCCGCCGCGCCCGAAACCCTGGCCGGGGCGCACCTGCAAAATGTTGTTGCCGAGCGAGGAGATCGACGCCTGCACCGCCTTGGTCGTCGCCTGGCCCAAGGTCACCATCGTCACCACCGCCGCCACGCCGATGATGATGCCGAGCGTCGTGAGGAAAGAGCGCAATTTGTGCCGCGCGATCGAGCGCAGGGCGAGGGTGAGCGTGGTCCAGAACATCAGTGCCTCCGCTCGATCCGCTCGACCAGCCCGTCCTTGAAATGGACGATGGTGTTGGCGAAGGCGGCCATGTCGGGCTCGTGCGTCACCATCAGCACGGTGATCCCGCTGGTGCGGTTCAAGTCGGTGAGCAGCTGCATGATCTCGATCGAGCGTTCGCTGTCGAGATTGCCGGTGGGCTCGTCGGCGAGGAGCACATCGGGGTTGGTGACGATCGCGCGGGCGATCGCGACGCGCTGCTGCTGGCCGCCCGAAAGCTCGGCGGGCGTGTGATCCCACCAGGGCTTCAGGCCGACCTTGTCGAGCGCCGCCATCGCGGTCGCGTGGCGCTCGCGCGCGGCGTCGCCGCGATAAAGCAAGGGCAGCTCGACATTTTCGAGCGCGGTGGTGCGCGCGAGCAGATTGAAGCCCTGAAAGACGAAGCCGAGATATTTGCGCCGCATCAGCGCGCGCTGGTCGCGATCGAGCCGCTCGACATGCACGCCGCGAAACAGAAACTCGCCCTGGCTCGGCACGTCGAGACAGCCGAGGATGTTCATCGTCGTCGATTTGCCCGAGCCCGAGGGACCCATCACCGCGACGAAATCGCCGCGCGCGATCTCCAGATCGACGCCCTTCAGCGCCTGGAACGCGGTCGCGCCCTGGCCATAGGTTTTGCTCACGCCGCGCAGGCGGATGAGCGGGGCGTCGTCAGCGGCCACCGCCGCCCCCACTCGCGCCCGCTCCCGCCGCGCCGCCGCGCTTGCTCGCGCCGGCCGCGAGTTGGGCGGTGACGACTTTCATCCCCGGCTTGAGCCCGCCGCCGAGCACTTCGGTCACGGTGCCGTTGCTGTTGCCGGTCACCACCTCGACTTCCTTCAGGCCGCCATCGGCCTGCTGGACATAGACGCTCTGCGTCGCGCCGCGCGTGAGCGTCGCGCCGCGCTGCTGATCGCCGCGGCGGAAGCGCGGCGGCCCGAGCGCGCCCGCGATCCCGCCGCCGCCGCTCGCCGCGCCATTCCCCTCGCTCGGGCGGAAGCGCAAGGCGGCGTTGGGGACGAGCAGGACGTTGGTCTTCTCGGTGGTGGTGATGTCGGCGGTCGCGGTCATCCCCGGGCGCAGCCGCAGCTTGGGATTATCGACCGCGAGCACCGCGTTATAGCTCACCACTTGGTTGCTCGTGCTCGCGGTGGTCGTGGTGGTGCTGCTCGATTGCGCCGAGAGATTCGAGCCGAGATCGACGCGGGTGATCGTCGCCGGAAAAGTCTCGCCCGGGAAGGCGTCGACCGTGAAGCGCGCCTTTTGCCCGGCTTCGACTTCGCCGACATCGGCCTCGTCGATCGCGACTTCCAGCTTCATCCGCGTCAGATCCTCGGCGATCACGAACAACGTCGGCGTATTGAACGCGGCGGCGACGGTCTGGCCGGGCTCGACCTGGCGCGCGAGCACCACGCCGTTCACCGGCGAGCGGATCACCGCGCGCACCAGATTATAATCGTTCGACGAAAGCCCCGCGCGCGCTTGCGTCACATTCGCCTCGGCGGCGCGCAAATTGGCGACCGCGCGGTTACGGTCGGCGATCGCCTGGTCCATCTCGGTCTTGGACGGTACCCGCCCGCCCGAGGCCTTGCTCACTTCCTCCAGCCGCTGGAGCTGCGCGCTCGATTGCGCGAGCGTCGCGCGCGCCTGGGCGACGGCGGCGATATTGGCGGCGAGCTGCGCCCGGCTCTGATTGACCGCGTCGCGGAAGCGCGAGGGATCGATCAGCGCGATCGGCTGGCCCTTCACCACCCGATCATTGACGTCGACCAGCACTTTCGAGACCAGGCCCGAGACTTCGGAGCCGACATCGACTTGGTTGGTCGGCGCGAGCTTACCGGTCGCCGAGACCGAGACGTTCAGGTCGCCGCGCGCGATCGTCTCGGTTTGATATTGCGTCTTCTCGGCGGGGCGCAGCAGCCGCATCCCGAGCAGCGCGAGCAGCACCACGCCGATCGCGATCAGTCCCCATTTCAGCAAGCGGCGCCAGGCGGGCACCGGCTTCACCCCAAGAAAAGCATCGAGATCAGCGCTTTGATCGGCCATCATCGTCTCACTGGGCGGGGCGCGGCGGTTGGCCGTCGCCATGTTTCAGGGGTTGAGCGGTCGGCGGCGGGGCATCGGCATTCCACCCGCCGCCGAGCGCGAGATAGAGCTGGCGCAGCGCTTGCGCCTCGTCGGCCTTGGCCTGGGCGAGGCCCGATTGCGAGGTCAGCAGCGCCGCCTCGGCGGTGTTCAGCGTGGTGATGTCGGTCAGCCCCGCGCGATATTGGCTGCGCGCGAGCAGCGCGGCGTTGCTCGACGCCTCCGCCGCGACCGCGAATTCGGCGCGCCGCGCCTGCGCCGTACGCAACGCGGTGAGCGCATTCTCGACATCCTCGAGCGCGGTGAGCACGGCGGCCTTGTAAGCGCCGAACGCCTGTTCGGCCGCCGCGCGGTTCGAGCGGAGCACCGCGCGGTTGCGCCCGGCATCGAAGATCGTCTGCGCGAGCTGGGCGAAGACGCGGCCGGTGATCAAATCGGTCAAGCGATCGAACGAGGGCGCGTTCGAATTGATGCCTCCGCTCAGCGTCAGCTGCGGCAGCAATTGCGCCTTGGCGACGCCGATGCGCGCGGTGGCGGCGGCGAGATTGCGCTCGGCGCTTTGAACGTCGGGGCGCATCCGCAGCAAATCGGCGGGGAGCCCGACCGGCACCGCCGCCGGCCCTTGCGGGATCGGCTTGGTCGCGAACAGTTCGGCCTTGAGCGACCCCGGGGCCTGGCCGGTGAGCACGCCGAGCCGGTTGGCGGCTTGCTCGAAGCTTTGGTCGAAGCTCGGCACCTGGGTCGCGGTTTGCGCGCGTTGCGCCCGGATCTGCTCGGCATCGAGCGAGGAAACGAGCCCGGCCTGCACGCGGAAGCCCGCGATTTCCAGATTTTCGTCCTGCACGCGCAGCGATCCGCGCGCGATCTCGGCCCCGGCTTGCGCCGCGCGCGCGAGAATATAATTGCGCACGACTTCGCTCGCGACCGTCGCCTGGACTTGCGCCAGATCATAGCCGCTCGCTTGGTAACTGCCGCGCGCCGCCTCGATTCCGCGCCGAACGCCGCCGAAAATGTCCGCCGTGTACGCCACGTCGCCCGAAAGCGCATAATTTTCGGTGACCGCCCCGGCGGCGGTGAACTGCCCCGCCGTGCGGCCGCGAATATTGATCAGCCGCGAATAGCTGTCGGTTGCGGTGAGCGTCGGGAACAGCCCCGCGCGTTGCTGGATCAGCGCCTCGCGCGCCTGGCGCAGCCGCGACACGGCTTGCGCGATATCGAGATTATTCTTGAGCGCCGCCGCGACGATCGCCTCGAGCTGGGGGTCGCCGAAATTGGTCCACCAGCGCGACAGATCGGGCCGCGCGCCCTCCGGCGCGGGGGTCGAAAAGGCCGCGGGCACGCCGAGCGTCGCCGGCGCGGGCGGGCGATAATTGGGGCCGACCGCGCAAGCGGCGAGCGGCGGGAGCGCGGCGATAGCCAGCCAGCTTCGGACCATGCCGACTGTTTGACCCATGCAAAACGCCCCCCGCAACCCCCCGTTTGTCGCCTTTTGTCGCGACCAGCTTGGTTTCGGCTATAATGACTTCGTGGGCCGGCGAAAGATGCTAATTTTCGAACCCGTTACGCTTATCCACAATTTTCGCCGCCGACAGCGTTGGACAATCATTCGATTTCCAAAATCACCGCGTCGACCGCCAGACTATCGCCCGGGCGCGCGGCAAGTGTCTTGACCGTGCCGGCTTTTTCGGCGCGCAAGATATTCTCCATCTTCATCGCCTCGACCACCGCGAGCGGCTGGCCGATTTCGACGCGGTCGCCCGCCGTCACGTGCAGCTGGGTGAGCAGCCCGGGCATCGGGCAGAGCAGGAAGCGCGAGAGATCGGGCGGCACTTTCTCGATCAGGTGGCGCGCATAAGGCGCGACATGCGCCGGGAGCACCCGCGCGACATGGGCGGCGCCGCGCGCGGTGAGCTTATAGCCGGCGCGCGTCTTGGCGAGCTTCACCACCAGCCGCTCGGCGGGCGTCTCGCCATCCTCGCCATAAAGCGTCGCTTCGATCAGCCGGTCGCCGGGGGTATAGGCGACGTCCATGTCGAGCAGCGCGCCATCGACCGCGATCTCGTCCTCCGCGAGTTCGACCGCGTGATCGACCCCGCCGATCCGCACCACCCAGTCGGCCGGGGGGAGCAAGCGCTTGCCGAGCTGGCCATCGATCCGCCGCGCGCGATCGGCCTCGGCGGTGGCGACGAAGGCGGCGATCGCGGCGAGCGCGCGGGTGAGCTCGGGGCTCGCGGGGGCGCCTTGGAACCCTTGCGGATATTCCTCGGCGATGAAGCCCGTGGTCAGCCGCCCTTCGCGGAAGCGCGGGTGCTGCATGAGCGCCGACAGGAAATCGAGATTATGCCCTGGCCCCTCGATCTCGAATTCGTCGATCGCCGCGATCTGCGCGTCGATCGCTGCCTCGCGCGTCGGCGCCCAGGTGACGAGCTTGGCGATCATCGGATCGTAGAAGCGGCTGACTTCGCCGCCTTCGGCGACGCCATCGTCGACGCGGACATAAGCGGCCGCATCTATATCACCGTTCGCCCCGAGCGAAGTCGAGGGGCGTGCTTCAAGCGCGGCACTCGGTTCACGTGTCTCGACTTCGCTCGACACGAACGGGGTTTCCGGTTGCGGCTGACCGAAAGGCCTTTCGGGATAATCCGGCACGCTCTGCTCGGGCGCCTGATAGCGCACCAGCCGGCCGATGCTCGGCAGGAAGCCGCGATAGGGGTCTTCGGCATAGACCCGGTTCTCGATCGCCCAACCATTGAGCTTCACGTCATCCTGGGTGAAGCCCAGCTTCTCGCCCGCCGCCACGCGGATCATCTGCTCGACCAGATCGAGCCCCGTCACCGCCTCGGTCACCGGATGCTCGACTTGCAGCCGGGTGTTCATTTCCAGGAAATAAAAGCCCTGCCCGCTGGTGTCGGCGCCCGAGACGATCAGCTCGACCGTGCCCGCGCTATAATAGCCGACGGCGCGGGCGAGCGCGACCGCCTGCTCGCCCATCGCGCGGCGCATCTCGGGCGTGACGAAGGGCGACGGCGCTTCCTCGACCACTTTCTGGTGGCGGCGCTGCACCGAACATTCGCGCTCGCCGAGATAGACGATATTGCCATGCTGGTCGCCGAGCACCTGGATCTCGATGTGGCGCGGCTGTTCGATGAATTTTTCGATGAACACGCGGTCGTCGCCGAAGCTCGCGAGGCCTTCGCGCTTGGTCGCCTCGAAGCCTTCGCGCACGTCCTTCTCGCTATAGGCGAGCCGCATCCCCTTGCCGCCGCCGCCGGCCGACGCCTTCATCATCACCGGAAAGCCGATCTCGGCGGCGATCCGCACCGCTTCCTCGGTATCGGCGATCTCGCCCAAATAGCCGGGGACGACGTTGACGCCGGCGGCCTTGGCGAGCTTTTTCGATTCGATCTTGTCCCCCATCGCCGCGATCGCGTTCGGCGGCGGGCCGACGAAAGCGATGCCCGCCTCGGCGCAGGCCTTGGCGAAGCTTTCGCGCTCGGAGAGGAAGCCATAGCCGGGGTGGATGCAATCGGCGCCCGTCTCCTTCGCCGCGAGCAGGATGAGTTCGGCCTTGAGATAGCTCTCGGCCGCCGGCGCCGGCCCCAGCCGGACGCTTTCATCCGCCATCAACACATGGGGGCTGCGCGCATCGGCGTCCGAATAGACCGCGACGGTCTTGAGGCCCATGCGCCGTGCGGTGCGGATGACCCGGCAAGCGATTTCGCCGCGATTGGCGATGAGGATTTTGGTGAACATTTATCTCTTCCAACGACGAAGGGTGAGCCACGCGACGACAGTCCAGATCGCAAGCGTCGGTAGCAGCGCTTGAAGGAAAAACACACGGGGCAAAACCGCTTCGCAAGGCTCGGGACTCACGTCGTCCGCGCAGCCCCGAAAGCTCAGGAGATGAATCGAGACCCAGATGAGGAAAAGATAACCGATGGACGCCATGGTCCATAGCGTGAGAATAGCGGTTGTAAGCAATCGCCAAAATTTCGGCTTCATAAGGCTCGCGTGACGCCGGTCTCGGCGAAATCATTCCCCTTGAACAGCAACGGCTCGCCGCGCTCGATCGCCAGCGCGTAAGCGAAGCAATCGCCATAGTTGAGCTGCGCGGGGTGGCCGCTGCCCTTGCCGAAATCGCGATAGGCCTGGCGGGCGATGCGGGCTTGCTCGGGCGTCACCGGCTCGATCGTAATGCGTAGGCGGCCGATAAGTGCGTCGAGATTGGCACTCGCTCGGCTATCCTTTTCCCGATCGATTACGATCCCGCACTCAAGATAGCTGCCGGCGGACATTTTGACGTCGGTGCGTTTACTCAAGAGCCGGAGAAACCTGGTCGCTTCCGGTTCCAACTGCAGCATGGCGACCATGGCGGACGTGTCGACGATCATGCGGGTAATCCGTAATCGTCATAGAGGAGATCGCCATGAGCTAGCGAAAGTTGGGTACCGGACAGGCGCGGTGCAGTATCGCGGCATATCTCAAGCGCGTCCAGATAAATGCTTTCGCTCTCGCGAGCTCGTTTCCACGCGCGCAGAGCTTGCAAGACCACGTCGGTCAAGCTGATGCCTTCTGCCGCCGCAAGTTCAGCGGCAAGCTCGACCGCTTCGGCATTCTTAATGTTCATTTGGGCAGCCATGCGTTCTACCTGTCGCAACAAGAATGGTAGAATAGGCTAGATCGAGCCTAGCCGCAAGCGGCGGCCCGCATCGGCTCCGCGCCTTCCAGCGCCCGCAAGCCCAGCTTGGCGAACAGCGCGGCGTCGGCGCCGTCGCCGCGATTGCCCGTCGTCAGCAGCTTGTCGCCGGTGAAGATCGAGTTCGCGCCCGCCAGGAAGCACAGGGCCTGGGTCGCCTCCGACATCGACTCGCGCCCCGCCGACAGCCGCACCATGCTCATCGGCATGGTGATCCGCGCGACCGCGACCGTGCGGACGAACTCGATATCGTCGATCTTCGCCATCGGCGTGCCCGCGAGCATGTCCCCCAAGGGCGTGCCCGGCACCGGCACCAAAGCGTTCACCGGCACGCTTTCGGGGTGGCGCGGCTGGGTCGCGAGCGCGTGGATGAAGCCGACGCGATCGGCGCGCGTCTCGCCCAGGCCGACGATGCCGCCGCAGCACAGGTTGATCCCCGCCGCGCGGACATGCGCGAGCGTCTCCAGCCGGTCCTCGAAGCTGCGGGTCGTCGCGACACGCGCATAATGTTCGGGCGAGGTATCGATATTGTGGTTGTAATAATCGAGCCCCGCCGCCTTCAGCCGCGCCGCTTGCTCGGGCGCGAGCATGCCCAAGGTCATGCAGGTTTCGAGGCCCATCGCCTTCACGCCCTCGACCATCGCGCACACCGCGTCCATGTCGCGCGGCTTGGGATTGCGCCAGGCGGCGCCCATGCAGAAACGCTGTGATCCTGCCGCCTTGGCCTCGGCGGCGGCGGCGAGCACGGCGTCCACGTCCATCAGCTTTTCGGCCTTGAGGCCGGTGTCGTGATGCGCGGATTGACTGCAATAGCCGCAATCCTCGGGGCAGCCGCCGGTTTTGATCGAGAGCAGCGTGCAAAGCTGCACCTCGCCCGCCGCGTGATGCGCGCGGTGGATTTCGGCCGCGCGGAAGACGAGCTCGGTGAAGGGCAGGTCGAACAAGGCGGCGATTTCGGCGCGGGTCCAATCGGTACGGATCATTGCAAAGCCCTAAACCAAGAAGCGAGAAAAGCCCCAGTCCCGAGCGCGATCAGCGCCTGGGCGAGGAAAATGTTGAACCGCGGACGGGCCGGCAAGGCGCGACCGCCGAGCCGCGCGCGGACCACGGAATAAGCGGTCGACATGGCGAACGCACCCCCCACCGCGATCAGGCCGATCACCAGGGCGAGCGTGCGCGCGGGCGGCTTCACCGCCGCGCCGCTCGTCAGCGTGACGACGCCGCCCAAGATCACCAGCGCGAGCGAGCTGAGATATTTGGCGAAATCATAGAGCAGCACGCCGGTGTCGCGCTCATCGGGCTTGGCGCCCTCGGTCGCCTCGTCGCTCATGCGGCCGCGTCGGCCTCGACCGGCGGCATATTGTGGCCTAGCAGGCGCAGCACTTCGCCCGCCGCCGCGATCAAATTGGTGCCCGGGCCGAAAATCGCCTGCACCCCGGCTTCGCGCAGAAACTCATAATCCTGCGGCGGGATCACCCCGCCCGCGACCACCTTGATATCGGCGCGGCCCGCCGCTTGAAGTTCGGCGATCAGCTCGGGGATCAGCGTCTTGTGCCCGGCGGCGAGCGACGAGGCGCCGACGACGTCGACGTCCTTCGCGATCGCGAGCGCGGCGGCTTCCTGCGGGGTTTGGAAAAGCGGCCCGGCGACCACCTCGAACCCCAGATCGCCGAACATGCTCGACACCAAATTGGCGCCACGATCATGCCCGTCCTGCCCCATTTTGGCGACGAACAGCCGGGGTTTGCGCCCCAGCCGCCGCTCGGTCGCCGCGACCCCGCGCAGCAGCGCGTCCCAGCGTTCGTCGTCGCCATATGCGCCGCCATAGATGCCGGAGACCGGCGTCGGGCGGGTGGCATAGCGGCCGAACACGTCCTCCAGCGCGGCACTGATCTCGCCGAGCGTCGCGCGCGCGCGGGCGGCCTCGACCGCGAGGGCGAGGAGGTTAGATCCTCCCCGAGCTTGCTCGGGGAGGGGGACCGCTCGCGAAGCGAGTGGTGGAGGGGCGATCGCGACACCGCCGGCTGCGCCGTCGGCCCCTCCACCAGCCTGCGGCTGGTCCCCCTCCCCAAGCGAAGCTTGGGGAGGTTCTGTCCGAGCCCCCACCCGCAACGCCTCGAGCGCCGCCTGGCACTTCGCCTCGTCGCGCGCGGCCTTCACCGCCTTGATCCGCGCGATCTGCGCCTCGCGCACCGCGTGATTGTCGACGTCCAAAATGTCGATCGGCGCGTCTTCGGCGGGGCGATATTTGTTCACCCCCACGATCACTTCCTCGCCGCGATCGATCCGCGCGGCCTTGGCGGCCGCCGCCTCCTCGATCATCGCCTTGGGCCAGCCGGCGGCGACCGCTTGCGCCATGCCGCCCTCGGCCGCGATCCGTTCAATCAGCGCCCCGGCGCGCGTCACCAATTCCTCGGTCAGCGCCTCGACATAATAGCTGCCGCCGAGCGGATCGACGACCTTGGTGATCCCGGTCTCCTCGGCGAGCACGATCTGGGTGTTGCGCGCGATCCGCGCCGAGAAATCGGTGGGCAGCGCGATCGCCTCGTCGAGCGCGTTGGTGTGGAGCGACTGGGTGCCGCCCAGCACCGCCGCCAGCGCCTCCAGCGTGGTGCGGATGACGTTGTTGTACGGATCGCTTTCCTGGAGCGACACACCCGAGGTCTGGCAGTGCGTGCGCAGCATCTTCGAGCGATCGTCCTTCGCGCCGAGCCCGTCCATCACCCGCCACCAGAGCGTGCGCGCGGCGCGCAGCTTGGCGACTTCCATGAAGAAATTCATGCCGATGCCGAAGAAGAACGACAGGCGGCCGGCGAATTTATCGATATCGAGTCCGCGCGCCAGGGCGTGTTTCACATATTCGGCGCCATCGGCGATGGTGAAGGCCAGTTCCTGCACCGCCGTCGCCCCGGCCTCGTGCATGTGATAGCCCGAGATCGAGATCGAATTGAACTTGGGCATGTGCGCCGAGGTATAGTCGATGATGTCCGCGACGATCCGCATCGATGGCTCGGGCGGATAGATATAGGTGTTGCGGACCATGAACTCCTTGAGGATGTCGTTCTGGATCGTGCCGTCGAGCTTGGCCTGGGGCACGCCTTGCTCTTCGGCGGCGACGATGAAGAAAGCGAGCACCGGGATCACCGCGCCGTTCATCGTCATCGAGACCGACATTTGATCAAGCGGGATGCCGTCGAACAGGATCTTCATATCCTCGACGGTGTCGATCGCGACGCCGGCCTTGCCGACGTCGCCCACCACGCGCGGATGATCGCTATCATAGCCGCGATGCGTCGCCAGATCGAAAGCGACCGACAGGCCCTTTTGCCCCGCCGCCAGATTGCGGCGGTAAAAGGCGTTCGATTCCTCGGCGGTCGAAAAGCCCGCATATTGGCGGATCGTCCAGGGGCGCCCGGTATACATCGTCGCGCGCACGCCGCGGGTGAAGGGCGCGAAGCCAGGGAGCCCGGGGTCGCCCGCGTCCTCGCTCGTGTAGAGCGGTTTGACGGCGATGCCCTCGGGCGTGGTCCAGCCGAGGTCCGCCCCCTTCACTTCGCGGGCGGCGAGCGCTTCCCAATCGGCGCGCGTGGGTTTGGCGGGGCTGCTCATGGCGTTTCCCTAGCGGCTTTGGCGGCAAAGGGAAGATTGTGGTTGAGGGTGGTGACGTGGTCGTGCTCGGGGGTGTGCTTCTTTGGTGCCCACCCGGGCGCATCGGGCATCGTGTTGGACGCGGGGGAGACGCTGGAGAAGGCCGGGCAGCGGATGAGCGTTTGCATTGATCCGACGGGCGCGATCAAGCCTCGAGCCTCGATGGCGCGCGCCAACGCTTACCCGCGATACGCGACCCACCACATCAGCGCCGCGACCCCCGACCCGATCAGCGCGAAGCCCAGGCTGGTCGCGGCGGCGCTCAGCCAGCGCATTCCCCAGGTCGCGGCATCGGCGGGCGGCGCGGCGCCGAGGCCGAAGCCATGCGTCTGCCCGCCGAGCAACAGCACGAAGCCGAGCAGCGCGCCCAGCGCCATCGCCGTCGCCAACCCACGCCGCCCCGCCAGGTGCAGCACCAGCCACAGCGGCGCGGCGAGCGCGGTGAGCCCGGCGGCGGAGACCAGGCCGCCGATCAGCACGATCCCCAGGATCGCCGCCGGCCCCGCCCCGCCGAGCGCGGCGAACAGCCCCCAAATGAGCCCGCTCACCGCCCCGCCGACCCCGAGCGCCGCGCCCGCGCGCGCCAGCGTGGTTTCGCTTCGCCTGTCCATAATCCCTCCCCCGCCACGCGATAGCAGCGGGCCCGCCAAGCTCAAGCACTTGCCGCCCGCGCGCGCGCGGCGCAAAACGCGCCATGCTCGCCGACGCGCCGCCCGCGCCCGCCGCCATCGTCGCTTTCGAAGGGGAGCGCCTCACGCGCGCGCGTGCCTGGGGCGTCGCCGATCGCCGCACCGGGCGCGCGACGCGCGCGCGCGACCCGGTGCGCGTCGCCTCGATCTCGAAGCTCGCGGTGGCGCTCGGCGTGATGCGGCTGGTCGAGGCGGGCAAGCTCGATCTCGACGCCGATGTCGCGACCTATCTCGGCTGGCGGCCGCGCAACCCTGCATTCCCCGAACGCGCGGTGACGCTGCGCCAATTGCTCTCGCACACCTCGGGCGTGCGCGACGCCGCCGGCTATGTGCTGCCGCTCGATGCCGATTTGGAAGCGCAGATGGCGCATCCGGCGGCGTGGGACGCGACGCATGGCGCCGGCTATTTCGCTTATGCCAATCTCAATTTCGCGCTGATCGCCGCCGCGATGGAAGGCGCGACGGGCGAGCGGTTCGATCGGCTGATGGCGCGGCTGGTGTTCCGCCCGCTGCGGATCGACGCGTGTTTCAACTGGACGAGCTGTTCGCCGGCGAAGATCGCCCGCGCGGTCGTGCTTTACCGCGCCAACGGCAGCGTCGCGCGCGACGATGACGCGGGGCGCGGCTGCCCGGGCACGCCGGCGCGCGATGGGCTTTGCGACCTCGCGCGCTATCGGCTCGCGCGCAACGGCGCGTTCTTCTCGCCCCAGGGCGGGATGCGGATCGACATGGTGGCGCTCGCCAAGCTCGGCCAGGCGCTGATCCGCCCGGGCTTGCTCGGCCGCGCGAGCCTCGCCGCGATCACCCGCCCCGCCTGGCGGTTCGACGGGGCCAATGGCGAGACCGAGGGCGGGCTTTACTGCGGCTATGGCCTAGGGGTGATGCTGCTCGCGCTCCCCGGGCGGCCGGCGGCGTGCGCCGACGATCCCTTTGGCGCCGGTCGCCCGCGCATCGGCCATGCCGGCGAGGCTTATGGCCTGCGTTCGGGGCTTTGGGTCGATCCGGCGACGCGGCGGGGCGTGGCCTTTTACGTGACGGCCGTCGCCGACGACGCGCCCAAGGGCCGCTCGGCCTTCACCCAGGCCGAAGAGGCGATGATCGCGTGGGACGCGCATGAATCCTCCCCGTGAACGGGGAGGATTGTTAGCCTTCACGCCAGCAACTTCTCCCGCGCGATCTTCTCGCGCCACACGAGCGGCGCGAGTTGGTGGACGTTGTTCCCCTCGGCGTCGACCGCGACCGTCACCGGGAAATCGCGCACTTCGAACTCGTAGATCGCCTCCATGCCCAGGTCCTCGAAGCCCACGACGCGCGAGCCCTTGATCGCGCGCGCGACGAGATAGGCAGCGCCACCCACCGCCATCAGATAAGCGCTCTGGTGATCGCGGATCGCCTCGACCGCCTGGGGGCCGCGCTCGGCCTTGCCGACCATCGCGAGCAGGCCTTGCTCGAGCATCATCCGGGTGAATTTGTCCATCCGCGTCGCGGTGGTCGGCCCCGCCGGACCCACGACTTCCTCGCCCACCGGATCGACCGGGCCGACATAGTAAATCACCCGGCCCCGGAACTCGACCGGCAGCGGTTCGCCGCGCTCGAGCATGTTCTTGATCCGCTTGTGCGCCGCGTCGCGCCCGGTGAGCATCTTGCCGCTCAGCAGCAGCCGGTCGCCCTGTTTCCAGCCGCGCACCACTTCCGGCGTCAGCGTATCGAGATCGACGCGCTTGGCGGCGGCGTCGGGCTGCCAATCGACTTGCGGCCATTCCTCGAGCTTGGGCGCCTCCAGATAGACCGGCCCCGAGCCGTCGAGCGTGAAATGGGCGTGGCGGGTCGCGGCGCAATTGGGGATCATCGCGACCGGCTTCGACGCCGCATGCGTCGGCCAATCGAGGATCTTCACGTCGAGGATGGTCGACAAGCCCCCCAGCCCCTGCGCGCCGATACCGAGCGCGTTCACCTTGTCGAACAGTTCGATCCGCAGCGCCTCGATGTCGTTGGCCGGCCCGCGCGCCTTCAGCTGCGCCATGTCGATCGCGCCCATCAGGCTTTGCTTCGCGAGCAGCATCGCTTTTTCGGCCGTGCCGCCGATGCCGATGCCGAGCATCCCCGGCGGGCACCAGCCCGCGCCCATTTGCGGCACCATCTCCAGCACCCAGTCGACGATCGAATCGCTGGGGTTCATCATCTTGAACTTGCTCTTGTTTTCGCTGCCGCCGCCCTTGGCCGCGACATCGACCGAGACGGTCGCGCCGGGCACCATTTCGACGTGGAGCACCGACGGCGTATTGTCGCGGGTGTTGCGCCGGGTGAAAGCGGGATCGGCGAGGATCGAGGCCCGCAGCTTGTTCTCGGGGTGGAGATAGGCGCGGCGCACGCCCTCGTCGATCACCTCCTGCAGGCTCAGCTCGCCCTCCAGCCGGCAGTCCTGCCCCCAGCGCACGAAGACGGTGACGATGCCGGTATCCTGGCAGATCGGCCGGTGCCCCTCGGCGCACATCCGCGAATTGGTGAGGATCTGCGCGATCGCGTCCTTGGCCGCCGGGCTTCGTTCGGCCTCGTACGCGTCGCCGAGCGCGCGGATATAATCCATCGGGTGGAAATAGCTGATGAATTGCAGCGCGTCGGCGACGCTCTCGATCAAATCGGCGGCGCGGATGGTGACGGTCATTGGGGGCCTCGTTGCGATGCTCGCCGCGCTCCCTAGAGCGATTTCGCGGCAAGGGGAATTGCCGCGCGCGAGGCGTTCAACCGAGCCCCGCGCCGCAGCGAATTCTTAAGTAACCACCGTTAAGGTGAGGGCCACCCCAAAGATAAGAGCAAGATGCCGCCCGATCCCGCCTCCCCCCAATCGCAACGCTCGCTGCTGGAGGCGCTGGGCCTGGTCACCGGGCCGGATCGGCACGACGCGCTCGATTTCGCGCCGGCGGTGCGCCAAACCGCGACCGCCTGGCCGCTCGCGCTGATCACCCAATTGAGCTTCGCCGCGCTGCTCTGCTTCGCTCGCGTGGGGCCGCTCGCGCTCGATCTGCCGCTGCTGCTCGCGGGCGCGCTCGCCGCGACGGGCGGGGCGGCGCTCGTCCTGCTCCGCCTGCCGTTGCCGCCGCGCGCCCAGATTCGCCTCGCGACGCTCTACGCCGCGCTGCTCGGCGGGGTGCTGACCGCGATGCTCTGGGGGGCGAGCCAGCCCGCCCCCGGCGGCTTTGCGACCGCCTGCGTGATCGCCGGGATCGGCGCGCTCGGCGCGACCGCGATCGCGCTCCATCTGCTGCGCGCGGCGCTGTTCGCGCAAGGACTGGGCGTGGTGATCGCGCTCGCGCTGCTCGGCGGAATCGGGCGCCCCTTCGCGATCGGGCTCGCTTTCCTCACCTGCCTCGCGGTCGCGACGGCGCGCCTCGCCTGGCATGATCTGCGCCGCAATCACGAGGATCGCCGCGAAATCCGCAGCGGCCGGCTCGCGATTCGGCTGGTGCGCGAGTTCGAAACCCAGGGCACCGGCTGGTTCTGGCAAACCGATCGCGACGGCAATCTCGTCTATCTCACCGAAAAAGTCGCCGAGGCGGTGGCGGGCGGCGGCGAGGGCGCGCTCGGCAAGCCGCTCAACGCGGTGTTCCAGATGGACAGCGCCGCGCCCGGCACCGAGCGGACGCTGAGCTTCCACCTGTCGTCGCGCACGGGCTTTTCGGATTATACGGTGCGCCCGGCGGTGAAAGGGCTCAACGATCGCTGGTGGTCGATCTCGGGCCGCCCGGTGATCGACGAGGCCGGGCGCTTCCACGGCTTCATCGGCTCGGGCGCGGACTTGACCGAAAAGCGCCGCGCCGAGGCCGAGATCACCCGGCTCGCGCTGTTCGACGGGCTGACCGGGCTCGCCAATCGCCAGCGGATGCGCGCCTCGCTCGACCAGACGCTCAACCAGCCCGCGACCGCGCCTTATCGCCCGACGACCCTGTTCCTGCTCGATCTCGATCGCTTCAAGGCGGTGAACGACACCATGGGGCACCAGGTGGGCGACGATCTGCTCAAGCAGGTCGCGCAGCGGCTGTTGCGCGCGGTGGGCGACGCGGGGCTGGTCGGACGGCTGGGCGGCGATGAATTTCAAGTGATCCTGCCCGGCGAGAATGACGTCGAGCGGCTATCCGAACTCGCGCGCGACGTCATCGCCGCGCTCTCGCAACCCTATTCGATCGCGGGCCAAGCGATCACCATCGGCTGTTCGATCGGCGTCGCGATCGCCCCGGGCGACGGGCGCGACAGCGAGACCTTGGTGCGCAACGCCGATCTCGCGCTCTATGCCGCCAAGGCCGATGGCCGCGGCGTCCACCGTTTCTACCGCGAGGAGCTGCTCCAGGGCGCGCAAAGCCGCAAGCAGCTCGAGGACGATCTGCGCCACGCGCTGGTGAAGAACGAGCTCTATCTCGCCTATCAGCCGGTGGTGTGCACCGAAAGCGCGAAGCTGGTGGGGTTCGAGGCGCTGCTGCGCTGGGATCATCCGCAGCGCGGCGCGATCAGCCCGGCGGCGTTCATCCCGGTCGCCGAGGAATGCGGGCTGATCGAGCCGATCGGCGAATGGGTGCTGCGCACCGCTTGTCTCGAGGCGGCGAATTGGCCGGCGGAAGTGCGCGTCGGCGTCAACGTTTCGCCGATCCAATTCGCCAATCGTCAGCTGCCCTCGATCGTGGCCAACGCGATCGCCAAGGCCGGGATCGCGCCGCACCGGCTCGAGCTGGAGATCACCGAAAGCGTTTTCCTGGGTGACGGCGCGCAGACCGATGCGATGTTCAAGGCGCTCAAAGGGCTCGGCGTGCGGCTCGCGCTCGATGATTTCGGTACCGGCTATTCCTCGCTCGGCTATTTGAAATCGGCGCCGTTCGACAAGATCAAGATCGACCAGGGCTTCGTGCGCGGCGCGGCGATCACCGGCAATCGCAACGCCGCGATCGTGCGCGCGATCGTCGCGCTCGCCGGCTCGCTCGGCATGGAGACGACCGCCGAAGGGGTGGAGACGCAGGACGAGATCGAGCTGATCCGCATGCTGGGGTGCAGCCATATCCAGGGCTATGTTTACGGCAAGCCCCAGCGCGCCGCGCAGATCGGCGACTTGCTGCGCGAGGGCGGCGGCTTCGCCAAGCCGCTCGGCTTCCGGATGAGCCGCGCGCCGCGCACCGCGATCATGCGCCAGGCGGTGGTCGAGATCGGCGGCGCGCGCGGCGAGGTGCGGCTGCGCAACATCTCGCCTTATGGCGCGCTGCTCGACGGGCTCGCCTTCAACCGCGACCCCTCGGGCACCGGGCTGCTGCTCGAAGTGATCGACGGCGAGCCAATCGCGGCGACGATCCGCTGGGCGAACGACGGCAAATGCGGCGTCGAATTCGCCGAGCGCTTCGATCTGGAGCGGCTGAACGCCGAGCCGCCGCGGCTCCGCAAGGCGGGCTAGAGCTTTTTGCGATCACACCGAACCAAGGGTTCGACGGAGAAAGCTCCTCCCCTGTAAGGGGAGGAGCGAACCGGTTCGCTCGCAAACAGCTCTAGCCGGCCGGGCCGCGCCCGGCGCGCGGCATTGTGTGTGTCATGAATTCGTCCACAAGATTTTGGGGACGCGCGCCACTTCGCCGAAAAATTTTTTGTTCCATCCCCGTTCACTTGCATTTCCGGAAAGCCGCGCGGTCCCGCGCGTCGCGCCGTCCGATCGCGCCGCGACCCCGTTCGGCGCGCCGACGAACCGAGTCTTCCCAGCGGTGAGCCGAGTCCCTAATCTGTCATCAACGCTCTTGCCTTTGGGACCCGATTGGCCACAAAATATAGTGGTTGGTTCAGGGGGCTGACCCAAATGCTGGTATTCCGGCGGCGCGATCCCATGTCGTGCCGGACGCTCCCGCTTGGCCAAGAGAAGGCGATGGACACTTTTTGTTCTCATCGCCAAGGAACATGGTAGGATTGCGATCGGGGCTCCCCCGAGTCGCCTGTGGCAGGAAGACGAGCGATGGATTTTCGGGATGACGAAGCGATCATGACCAGCGACACCGCCCTTGCCGCCGACACCAAGTCGACGCCCGCCCCCGCCGCGCGCCAGGCCGCCGCGCCCAAGGCTCCCGCGCCCAAAGCGGCCACGCCCGACACCAAGCATGTCGCGCCGCGCCCCTATGCGCTCGAGGTCGATCATGGCCGCGACGCGCTGCTCACCGAATTCGGCAAGGAAACGCTCAAGGACCGTTATCTCCTGCCCGGCGAGAGCTTTCAGGATCTGTTCGTCCGCGTCGCCTCGGCCTTTGCCGATGACGCGGCGCACGCCCAGCGGCTCTACGACTATATCTCGAAGCTGTGGTTCATGCCGGCGACGCCGGTGCTCTCGAACGGCGGCACCGGGCGTGGCTTGCCGATTTCCTGCTATCTCAATTCGGTGCCCGATAGCCTCGACGGCATCGTCTCGACCTGGAACGAGAATGTGTGGCTCGCCTCGCGCGGCGGCGGGATCGGCACCTATTGGGGCAATGTGCGCGGCATCGGCGAGCCGGTGGGGCTCAACGGCAAGACCAGCGGCATCATCCCCTTCGTGCGGGTGATGGACTCGCTCACGCTCGCGATTTCGCAGGGGTCGCTGCGGCGCGGCTCGGCGGCCTGCTATCTCGATATTTCGCACCCCGAGATCGAGGAATTCCTCGAAATCCGCAAACCCTCGGGCGATTTCAACCGCAAGGCGCTCAATCTGCACCACGGCGTGCTGATCCCCGACGCGTTCATGGAAGCCGTGCGCGACGGGCGCGAGTGGGCGCTCGTCAGCCCCAAGGACGGCTCGGTGCGCGGCAAGGTCGACGCGCGCACCTTGTTCCAGAAACTCGTCGAAACCCGGCTCGCGACCGGGGAACCCTATATCATCTTCGCCGATCACGTGAACAAGGCGATGCCCAAGCACCACCGCGAATTGGGGCTGAAGGTGTCGACCTCGAACCTGTGTTCGGAAATCACGCTGCCGACGGGGCGCGACCATCTCGGCAATGATCGCACGGCGGTGTGCTGCCTCTCGTCGTTGAACCTCGAGACCTGGGACGAATGGCAGGGCGACAAATGCTTCATCGAGGACGTGATGCGCTTCCTCGACAATGTGCTGCAGGATTATATCGATCGCGCCGAGCCGGGCATGGCGCGCGCGGCCTATTCGGCGGCGCGCGAGCGCTCGGTGGGCCTGGGGGTGATGGGCTATCACAGCTTCCTCCAGGCGCGCGGGCTGCCCTTCGAAGGCGCGATGGCGAAGCAGTGGAATTTGCGCATCTTCCGCCACATCCGCGAGCAGGTCGACCAGGCCTCGATGCAACTCGCGGTCGAGCGCGGCCCCTGCCCCGATGCCGCCGACATGGGGGTGATGGAGCGGTTCAGCTGCAAAATGGCGATCGCGCCGACCGCCTCGATCAGCATCATCTGCGGCGGCACCAGCGCGTGTATCGAGCCGATCCCGGCGAACATCTATACCCACAAGACGCTCTCGGGCAGCTTCGTCGTGCGCAATCCCTATTTGGAGAAATTGCTGAGCGACAAGGCGAAGAACAGCGAAGGCGTATGGAGCTCGATCCTGGAGCGCGGCGGATCGGTGCAGCATCTCGATTTCTTGAGCCCGGAAGAAAAGGACGTATTCAAGACGAGCTTCGAGATCGACCAGCGCTGGCTGATCGAACTCGCCGCCGATCGCACGCCCTATATCGATCAGTCGCAGTCGCTGAACTTGTTCATCCCGGCGGACGTCGAGAAATGGGATCTGCTGATGCTCCATTTCCGCGCCTGGGAGCTGGGGGTGAAATCGCTTTATTATCTGCGCTCGAAATCGATCCAGCGCGCGAGCTTCGCGGGCGGGGTGGAGGCGGACAATACGCCCGAGCTCAAGAAGATCGAGCTGCCGAACACGGATTATGACGAGTGTTTGGCGTGTCAGTGAGGCGCGGGCGGCTTGGCCGTGCCCCGGCACGGCCAAGACTCGCCCCGGCGGGCAGCGAGGCCGCGCTGCGGTCTCGTCTGACGGCGGGGCGGCGTTCGGCTCATCGAGCAAACAGTGCAAACAATATCGTCGCCCCGTGCTTGACACGGGGCTTGGCTGCTTCTGCCGTCGCAAGGCAGCCGAGCCCCGGCTCGGGGGCCGGGGCGACGATAGCTTGGGCTTCCGACGTGATCCCCATGGACCCCCACGCCCCGTCGCGCGCTTCATCCCCGGCGCTTTCGCCGATGGGAGATGCGTGATGACCAAGCCCGCCCGTTTCGCTCTAGTCCTGCTGCTCGCCGCCACCGTCGCCGCTTGCGCGCGCGCGGTGCCGGGAACGGTGCAGCCCGGCGCGCCCGGCTTCGTGAGCGGGCTGTGGCACGGCTTCATTTTCCCGGTCGCCTGGGTGCTCTCGCTCTTCCTGCCGGGGGTCGCGGTCTATGCGGTGCCCAATGCGGGCGGCTGGTATGATTTCGGCTATTTCCTGGGAATCGTGTTCCTGGGCGTCGGCGCGCGCGGGGGTACCCGCGTGGTCTATCGCACCCGCACCCGCGTGGTGCGGGGGTGAGGCGGATGGACGCCGCGATCATGGCGCTCGTCGCCCTCGCCGCCGGTGGCGCCGCCGGCTATACTTTCACGCGCCCGGCGGCGGACGAGCCGGCGGTCTATCGCCGCCGCATCGCCGGCACGATGCTCGCCGCCGGCGCGGTGGTGCTGGCCTTTTATGCGTACACTTTGTGGAGCTGGGGGGCGGGACAGTGAGCGGCATCCGGCAAAGCCACGCTCTTCCGAATTGGGCAAACGCACTAATTTTCGGCGTCTTCGCGATTTCGGGATCGTGGTTGCTCCTGGATTTCACAGCATCTTTTACCCAGATAAAATGGATTCCTCCCGGGTCGACGTTAATTGCGCCGATCGCGATGATCTCGATGAGTTCGCTCTATATTTTCAGAGTTCCCCCGTGGCATTCTGAACGTCAATACCCGTCAAGGAAGCTTTGGTATCTTATTGCCGCCGTCAACCTCGTAGTCTTCCTGTTGGAAGCAATCAAGCTCGCTACAAGGAACTAGCCAATGTCCCTCCTCTCGGCCCGCAAAACGTACAAGCCCTTCGAATATCCCTGGGCCTATGATTTCTGGAAGCGCCAGCAACAGATCCATTGGATGCCCGAGGAAGTGCCACTCGGCGAGGATTGCCGCGACTGGGCGCAGAAACTCTCGGCGCATGAGCGCAACCTGCTCACGCAGATCTTCCGCTTCTTCACCCAGGCCGATGTCGAGGTGCAGGATTGCTACCACGACAAATATGGCCGGGTGTTCAAGCCGACCGAGATCAAGATGATGCTCACCGCCTTCAGCAATATGGAGACGGTGCATATCGCGGCCTATTCGCACCTGCTCGACACGATCGGCATGCCCGAAACCGAATATTCGGCCTTTCTCGATTATGCCGAAATGAAGGACAAGCACGATTATCTGCAGCAATTCGGCGTCGATAGCGATGAAGACATCGCCAAGACGCTGGCGATGTTCGGCGGCTTCACCGAAGGGCTGCAGCTGTTCGCGAGCTTCGCGATGCTGATGAATTTCCCGCGCTTCAACAAGATGAAGGGCATGGGGCAGATCGTCTCCTGGTCGGTGCGCGACGAGAGCTTGCATTGCGAGGGCATCGTCCGCCTGTTCCACGAATTCGTCCGCGAGCGCGATTGCCTCACCAAGGCGGTGAAGGACGATATCGCCGATGTCTGCCAGACGACGGTGCGACTGGAAGACGCGTTCATCGATCTCGCCTTCGAGCAAGGCCCGGTTACGGGGATGACGCCCAAGGAAATCAAGAAATACATCCGCTACATCGCCGATTGGCGCCTCGGCCAATTGGGGCTGAAGCCGATCTATATGATCGACGAGCACCCGCTGCCCTGGCTCGCGCCGCTCCTCAACGGGGTCGAGCACGCCAATTTCTTCGAACAGCGCGCGACCGAATATTCGAAGGGCGCGACGCGCGGCAATTGGGGCGAAGTGTGGGACAGCTTCGACAAGCGCCAGCGCGCCAAGCTCGGCAAGGCCGAAGTCGCGAACGAGGATGCCGAGGCGGACATGTTCGCCCAGGCCGACGTCGCGGCGGAGTGAGCCGTCAACCGGGGGTGGCGCCCGCGCTACCCCCCGCCAGTAGCCCGAACTCCACCGCGTCATGCGCGCAAAAAATGCGCACCTCGGGCGCCGATCGCGACAGCGCGCGCAGCTTGGCCTGGTTGGCGAGCCGCGCCGCGCGATCGACCTCCATCAGCCGCTGATAGCCGGCGAGCCCCGGCGGGCAGACCGGCGTCTCCAGCCCCACCTCACCACGGAAGAAATAGGCGTCGCCCGCATGGAGCAGCCAGCCGGCACCATCGCGCACCGCGACGCCGCTATGCCCCCAAGTGTGGCCCGATAGCGGCACGAGCAGAATCTCGGGCGGCAGGCCGTGCAGATCGCGCACCGCGTCGAATCCGTGCCACGCCTCGCCGCCGCCCATCGGATAGAGATGCCAATCGGCGACACCGTCCCATTGCGCGGGCCGATAGCGCCGCGCGCCGACGAACGCCCCACCACGCCCGGCATCGGCGACTTCCTTCTCGCGCGCGGTGACATGCACCGCCGCGTTCGGAAAATCCTCGAGCCCGCCGGCATGATCGAAATCGAGATGAGTGACGACGATATGGCGCACCTCGGCCGGATCGAAACCGAGCGCGCGGATTTGCGCGACCGCCGTCTCGCCCTCGCGCAAGCGCGGGCGGTTGAGTTGGAGGAAGAATTCGGCGAGCCGCGCGCGCGGCGCCGCCACGTCTTGCCGGCCGAAACCGGTATCGACCAGCACCAGCCCGGCATCGGTTTCGATCAACAGGCAATGGCAGACGAGATGGGCGTGAAGCCCGTCGCGCGTCCCGTCGAACGCGCGGCCGCCGATCGGGCAGCAGGTGCCGCAGTTGAGATGATGGACGCGCATCGTCATGCCACCGTGATGTCGGCGGCGCTGGGCGTGGGCGGCGGGGCGAGCCGCTTGGCGTTGGCGGCGTCGATCGCTTTTTGATCGCCCGCGTTTTTGAGCCATAGCAGTGCGGCGCCGCCCGCGAACAGGGCCGCCCAGCCAAAATGGCGCGCTTTCATCGGATCATCCTATCGGCGCGGGAAGCGCGTCCGTCTCCAACGAGGGAGCCGGGCGTAGGTTGCCGCGTAAGCGCTTTTCGGCGCCACTCGATCGCCGCCCGCGCTAGAGCGGTTTCCGATCCGATTGCATCGGATCGCCGCTCTAGATCTTTGATTTACCGCGATTTCCGAGTCGGCAGGTGATTCCACCTGCCTGGAAATCGCTCTATTCCTTCGGCGGCCGCCCCCGGCGCGCCGCCTCGGGCGGGGCGAGCTTCACCCCGCGCCGCGCCAAGGCCTCGCGCAGCAGCAATTCGATCTGGGCGTTGACGCTACGCAGCTCGGCCGCCGCGCTACGCTCGATCGCGGCGTGGAGCGCGGGATCGAGCCGCAGCGGAAAGGCTTTCTTCGCCCCGCTCACGGATCAGTAGAGCGAGCCGGCGTTGACCACGGGCTGGGTGTCGCGCTCGCCGCACAGCACGACCATCAGGTTCGAGACCATCGCCGCGCGCCGCTCGTCGTCGAGCTCGACCACCTTGCTCTCGGCGAGCGCGGCGAGCGCCATTTGCACCATGCCGACCGCGCCCTCGACCAAGGTCTGGCGCGCGGCGACCACCGCCTGCGCCTGTTGGCGGCGCAGCATCGCGCCCGCGATCTCCTGCGCATAGGCCAAATGGGTGAAGCCGCATTCGTCGACGCTGACGCCCGCGACCGCGAGCCGCTTCATCAGCTCGTCGCGCAACTCGGCGCCGATTTGATCGTGATTGCCGCGCAGCGTGACTTCCTGATGCTCGAAATCGTCATAAGGATAGCGCGCGCCGATCGCGCGCACCGCCGCCTCGATCTGAACGATGACGAAGGCCTTATAATCATCGATATCGAACAAGGCCTGGGCGGTATCGGTGACGCGCCAAACGACTTGCGTGGCGATCTCGATCGGGTTGCCGCGCAGATCGTTCACTTTCAGCCGCTCGGAAATCACGTTGTTCGCGCGCAGGCTGATCTTCTTCTTGCCGAGCCACGGCAGCACCCAGCGCAGGCCATTGGTGCGATCGGTGCCGGCATAGGCGCCGAACAAGGTGATCGCCGCCGCTTGATTGGGCTGGAGCATGTAAAAGCCCGGCGCAATGAAGACCAAGGCGAGCGCGGCCGCCACGACGAGCGCGAGCCCGGCGCCGGGGGCGGCATCGAGCATCGACCCGCCGAAAATCGCCGCGGCGAACGCGACGAGCAGCAGCACGAGCATCAAATAGCCGCTCGAGGCGTTCGCGCGCCGCTCGCTGGTGCGGTTGAGATTGGTCGACTCGATCATCCTACCCTCCCGAAAAGACGATATCATAATTATATCGCTTCACGGGATTCGGCAAATGATTTCGGTGGCGGCATCGCCGCCTGGCGCTCACCCCCGGAACAGCCCGCCGAGCACGCCGCGCACCACTTGGCCGAGCATCCCGCCCGAGGCGCTCCGCCGCCGGCCGCCGGTGCCGAGCACTTGCTTGGCCAGCTCATTGGCCACCTGGCGGGTGATCGTGCTCGTCGCGGTGCGCGCCGCCGAGGTCGCGACCTTGTTCCACACCGAATTTTGCGCGGCGCGCGCGGCCTCCTTGGCGGCGCGGGCTTCTTCCTTGGCGCGCTGCGCGGCCGCCTTCTCGGCCTCGCCGGCGGCCTTGGCCTCGGCGGCGGCCGCTTGGGCTTCCTGGGCCTTGGCGGCGAGGATTTCCTCGGCCGAGTCGCGATCGATCAAAATGTCGTATTTGGCGCCGATCGCGTCGGTCTCGATCAGCAGGCGCCGCTCCTCGGGCGAGAGCGGCCCGTCGCGCGAGGCGGGCGGGCGGATCAGCACGCGCTCGACCGGCGAGGGCGCGCCATCGGCCATCAGCAGCGAAACGAGCGCCTCGCCGACTTTCAGCTCGGTGATCGCGCGCGCCACATCGACATCGGGATTGGGGCGAAACGTCGTCGCCGCCGCTTTCACCGCCGCCTGATCGCGCGGGGTGAAGGCGCGCAACGCGTGCTGCACGCGGTTGCCGAGTTGGCCCGCGACCTTATCGGGAATGTCGATCGGGTTTTGGGTGATGAAATAGACGCCCACGCCCTTGGAGCGGATCAGCCGCACGACTTGTTCGATCTTGTCGGTGAGCGCCTCGGGCGCATCGTCGAACAGCAGATGCGCCTCGTCGAAGAAGAAAGCGAGCTTGGGCTTGTCCGGATCGCCGACTTCGGGAAGGCTTTCGAACAATTCGCTCATCAGCCAGAGCAGAAACGTGGCGTAGAGCTTGGGCGAGGCCATCAATTTGTCGGCGGCCAGGATGTTGACGATGCCCGCGCCGCTTTCATCGACGCTCAGGAAATCGGCGAGATCGAGCGCGGGTTCACCGAAGAAATGCTCGGCCCCTTGCGCGCGCAGTTGCAGCAGCGCGCGCTGGATCGCGCCGACCGATTGCTTGCTGACATTGCCATAAGTGGTGGTGAGTTCGGCCGCGCGCTCGGCGCAATGCGCGAGCAGCGCCTGGAGATCGTCGAGATCGAGCAGCAACAGCCCGTCTTGATCGGCGACGTGGAAAGCGATCGTCAGCACGCCTTCCTGCGTCTCGTTCAGCCCCAACAGCCGCGCGAGCAGCAGCGGCCCCATCTCGGAAATGGTGGCGCGGATCGGGTGGCCCTGCTCGCCGAACAAATCCCAGAATTGCACCGGCACCGCGCGATAGGCCCAGGCCGTGTCGCCGATGTCACGCGCGCGCTCGGCGAAGGCCTGATGCGGCTTGGCCGTCGCGCTGCCGGGCATGGCGAGCCCGGCGAGATCGCCTTTCACGTCCGCCACGAAACAAGGAATGCCAGCGGCGGAAAAGCCCTCGATCAGCCCCTGCACCGTCACCGTCTTGCCGGTGCCGGTCGCGCCCGCGATCAGGCCGTGGCGATTGGCGCGCTTGAGTTCGATCGCCTGGGCGTGCGCGCCCCCGCTCGCCGCGCCGATGAACACCGTCCCGCCCATGCCCGCCTCCCTTGCTTCGGCAAGAGGATAAGCGGGCCGGGCGGGAGCGGGAAGCCTTACTTCTTCAGCCGGATCGCGACGAAGGCGCCCGGGGTGCGGCCGCGCTGGATGAACAGCAGCAACGCCTCGCGCCCTTGCGCCTTGGCCTGCGCCACCGCTTGCGCGAGCGCCGCCACCGTCGTCGTCGGCTGGCGATTGACCGAGACGATCAGATCGCCGCGCTTCAGCCCCTTTTGCGCCGCGTCGCTCGACGGATCGACCGAGGTGATCACCACGCCCTTCGCCGTCGAATCGAGCCCGAGCGCGCGCTGGATCTGCGGGGTGAGTTCGGTGACGGTGAGGCCCACCGAATTGCTCATCGCCTGATCGGTCTGGCCGCTGCCGCCATCGGGCATCGCGTTATCGTCATCGCCGACGCCCGCTTGCGCGGCGAGTTGTTCCTGGCTCGGGCGCGTGCCGGCGGTGACGTTGAGCGTCATCGGCCGCCCGTCGCGCACGATGTCGAGCCGGATCGTCTCGCCCGGCTTGGTCTGGCCGACGAGGAAGGTCAGCGATTGCTCGTTGGTGACGTCCTGGCCATTGACCTTGAGCACCACGTCGCCGACGCGCGCCCCGGCGCGCCCGGCCGGCGCATCGGGTTCGACGCTGCGCAAGATTTCGCCATGGTTCTTGGCCACGCCGAGCGCGGCGGCGAGGTCTTCGTCGATCGGCTGCGGGCCGACGCCCAAATAGCCGCGCTTGACCGATTGGCCCTTCATCAGCGTGTCGATGATCGGGCGCGCTTGTTCGGCCGGAATCGCGAAGCCGATGCCGATATTGCCGCCCGAGGGGCTCAGGATTTGCGAGTTGATGCCGATCACCTCGCCGCGCAGATCGAACATCGGGCCGCCCGAATTGCCCTGGTTGATCGAGGCATCGGTCTGGATGAAGCGATCATAAGCGCCGAGCCCGGTCGAGCGGTGGAGCGCCGAGATGATCCCCGCCGTCACCGTGGAGCCGATGCCGAAGGGATTGCCGATCGCGACGATCCAATCGCCGACGCGCGCCTTGGTCGAATCGCCGAAGCGGACGAAGGGCAGGTTCGCGCCCTGGATCTTGAGCAGCGCCAGATCCGATTCCTGGTCGCGCCCGATCAGCTTGGCGGGATATTCCTTGCCGTCGGTAAGCGTCACCGTGATCGAATCGACCGTGGCTCCCCGCGCGCCCGGCGCGACGACGTGATTGTTCGTCACCACATAGCCATCGGGCGAGATGATGAAGCCCGAGCCGAGTGATTGCGCCTGGCGCGTCACCGGCTGGCCGTCGCCCTGGCCGCCGCCGCCGCCGAACTGGTTGAAGAAATCCTGGAAAGGCGTGCCTTGGAAGGGGTTCGCCTGTTGCTGCACCTTGATCGACTGTTTGGTCGAGATGTTGACCACCGCCGGTTGCAACCGCGTGACGAGATCGGCGAAGCTCACCGGGGCGCCCGCGCGCGGCGCGATCTGCGCCATCGCCTCGGGCGCGTTTTGCGCGGTTTGGGCGCCGGCGGGCGCGCCGGGGTTCAGCGCGAGCGACGCGGTCGTCCCCGCGAGCAACAAAGCGCCGGTAATCGCATAAGCGTAACGCACTTTCGGTCCTTCCTATCGGCAATTTGGGGCGGCTTGTCGCCCAATCAGTCTGAACGCATTTTGAATGATCGCGGCGCGATCGAACGCCTCGTCAGCGCGCGGGCGCCCCCTGTCGCCAGTCGAACTGGCGTAGATAGGCGTCGCCCGGGGTCAGCACGAACTGCGTCTGGCCTTGTGAGAAGGTCGTCCGATAGCTCTGCATCGCGCGGTAGAAATCATAGAATTCGGGGTCCTTGCCGAAGCTTTCGGCATAGATTTGCGACGCCCTGGCATCGGCTTCGGCGCTGATGATCTGGGCTTGCTTCTGCCCCTCGGCGCGGATCGTCGTCGCCTGTTGCTGGCGCGCCGAGGTCATCCGGGCGAGCGCGCTGTCGAGCGGGCTGCCCTCGGGCAGATCGGCGTGGCGGATGCGCACGTCGACGATCTCCACGCCATAGCTGCGCGCGCGGCGCTGGAGCCCGGTTTGGATATTGTCCATCACCGCGTCGCGCTCGGGGCTGAGCAGCGCGGCGAAGGGGCGTTTGCCGAGCTCGTTGCGCAGCGCCGAGCCGAGCAACGGGCGCAGCCGATCGGCGACGATCTGCTCGGTATTACCCGCGCTGCCGGTGGTGACGACGGCCTTCAACGGATCGACGATGCGGAAGCGCGCGAAGGCATCGACCTCGAGCGGGAATTGCTCGGTCGAAAGCACCGGCTGGTTCGACAGATCGACGTCGAGCACGCGCTTGTCGATCAGCACCACCTTGTCGATGAAGGGCAGCTTGAACACCGGCCCGGCGCTCGTGCGCCCGAGCTGCTCGTCGGGGCGCCACACGTTGATCGTTCGCACGGGCTTTTCGAACCGCAGGATCACCGCCTGTTGCGTCTCGCGCACGACGATGAACGACGAGACGAACAGGATCAGCACGACCAAGAGCGCGACGCCGGCCGCCCAGCGCGAGTTCCAAAAGCCGGTCATTGCCCGCCTCCCGCGCGCGCGCTGCTGGTGACGGTGGTCTCCTCCGCCGGCGGGGTGCGCGGCGTCACCGGCAGCGGCAGATAGGGCTGCACCCCCTGCGGCGTGCCGACCACCGTCTTGTCGGCGCTTCTCAGCACTTGTTCGAGCGTTTCATAATACATGCGCCGACGCGTAACGTCGGGCGCGAGCCGATATTGCTCATAAGCCAGGTCGAATTGGCGCGCGGCGCCCTCGGCCTGGGCAACCACTTGTTGCGCATAGCCGCGCGCCTTGTTCATCTGCGATTGCGCCTCCTGCTGCGCGGCGCTGACTTCCTTGAAGGCGTCGCGCACCTTGGCGGGCGGATCGACCCTGCCGATGTCGACGCCCTGCACCGCGATGCCGGCATGATATTGGTTGAGCAGATTCTGCATCATGTCTTGCGCGCGCGCCGCGATCGCCGATTTGCCGCCGGCGATCGCCTGATCGAGCGTCACCGTCGCCATCACCGCGCGCATCGATGCCTCGGCGACGGCGCGCACGGTTTCCTCGGGATCCTTGATCTCGAACACATAATCCTGCGGATTGGTGACGTTCCACGACACCGTATAGCTGAGATCGACGATATTCTGATCGCCCGTCAGCACCAGATTCTCCGACGTGCCGTTGCTCGGAAAGCCGATCGTGCGGACGTTCTCGACATCGACGCGGCGCACCGCGGCGAAGGGCGCGGGGAGCGTGGTGTTGACCCCGGGGCCGAGCGTTTCCGAATAGCGGCCGAGCACCGTCACCACCCCGCGCTGCTGGGGGGCGATCACGTGAATGCTGGTGAGCCCCAGCCACAGCACGACCACCAGCGCCGCGACCGCGAGCCACAAATTGCGCGCGTTGGCGCCGCCGGGCAGCCCGCCGAAGCCGCCCCCGCCGCCGCCTGGACCCTGTGGCCCGCGCGCGCGGCGCAGGAATTCGTCGAGCGCGGTCGGCTTGGGGCCGCCGGGGCGCGGGCGGCCGCCGGGGGGCACCGCCCAGGGGTTGCGATTGCCGTCATCGCCGCCACCGCCACCGCCGCCCCAGGGGCCGTTCTTGTCGCTCATGAAGAAGGGAAGGCGCCGCCACCAGGCCGGAGAGGTCGTCATACCGCCTTTATAAGTGCCCTACGCCAGAAAAACAGTGGCAACCGCGCGCTCGGCCCCTATCAGCACGGGGATGGACCAATTGGAGACGCTGCTCGCCCGCCTCGCCCCCGGGCGCGCGACCGGACGGATCGCGGGCGGGCAGGCGCGGATCATGCTCGACGTGGGCGGCCTGGCGCCCGATGCCGCCGACGCGCTCGCCGCGCAGATCGAGGCCGAGGCGGGGGCGATCGCGGGGGTGAGCGCGGTCCGCCTCGCGCGCACCGCCGAGCGACGGCGGCGGCGGTTGATCGCGGTGGCGAGCGGCAAGGGCGGGGTCGGCAAATCGACCGTCGCCGCCAATCTCGCGGTCGCGCTCGCGCGGCGCGGCGGCCGGGTGGGGCTGATCGACGCCGACATCCACGGCCCCTCGCAGCCGCGGCTGATGGGGGTGGAGGGCGTGCGCCCCCAGGCGCGCGACAAGCAATTGCTGCCGGTGCCGACGCCCTATGGCGTGCCCTTGCTCTCGATGGGGCAATTGACCGGCGCCGACCAAGCGATCGCCTGGCGCGGGCCGATGACGGCGGGCGCGCTGCTCCAGCTGATCGAGGGCGACTGGGCGGGCATCGACACGCTGATCCTCGATCTGCCGCCGGGCACGGGCGACGTGCAGCTGACGATGGTCCAGCGCCACAAGCCCGATGGCGCGCTGATCGTCTCGACCCCGCAGGACCTCGCCTGGCTCGACGCGCGCCGCGCGATCGCCTTGTTCGAAAAGGCCGAGGTGCCGCTGATCGGCCTGGTCGAGAATATGGCGGGCTATGCCTGCCCCAGCTGCGGCGCGGTCTCCGATCCCTTCGGGCGCGGCGGGGCGGCGGCGGCGGCGGAGGCGCTCGGCATTGCGCTGCTCGCGCGCCTGCCGCTGGCGCTGGCGATTCGCGAGGGCTCGGACGCCGGCACGCCGCCGGCCGCCGGGAACGGGCCCGAGGCGCTGGCGTTCGATGCCCTGGCCGCCCAAATCGAGGCCTGGCTCACCGCGCGAGGATGATATGCCGCTCACCACCGACGCCGAAATCCGCGACTTGCTCGAAAAGGTGCGCACGATCGCCTTGGTCGGCGCCTCGGACAAGCCCGATCGGCCGAGTTACGAGGTGATGGCGACGCTCCAAGCGCACGGCTACCGGGTGATCCCGGTGAACCCCGCGATCACCGGCGAGCATCTCCACGGCGAGTTCGTCTTCCGCGAGTTGGCGCAATTGGGCGACCCGATCGATCTGGTCGACGTCTTCCGCAACTCGGCCGCCGCCGGCGCGGTGGTCGACGAGGCAATCGCGATCGGGGCGAAAGCGGTGTGGCTGCAATTGGGCGTGATCGACGAAGCCGCCGCCGCCCGCGCCGAGGCCGCCGGGCTCGAAGTGGTGATGGACCGCTGCCCGGCGATCGAACTGCGCCGGCTGGGGATCGCGCGCATCCAAGGCTAAAGCGATTTCGAGGCAGGTGGAATCACCTGCCGGCTCGGAAATCGCGACAAGCTAAAGATCTAGCGCATCGCGTGCCTTGCCCTACCCGCCCCATCATGCGAGGCTCGCCCCATGTTGCTCGCTTTCCTCGCCCAGGCGGTAACGACGGTTCAAGGCGCGCCGCCGCCCGAGCGGTTCTCGATTCTGGTGCCGGTGCCGAGCGAGCCGTGCCGCCCCGTGCCGCCCGAGGGCGAAGTGCTCGTCTGCGGCAAGTCGCTCCCCAACCAGCGCCTGCCCTATCCCGAGGAAGTCGACGCGAACCGCCCGCGCCCGAGCAATCCCGATCTCACCGGCCATGGCGCGCTCGCGGCGATGCGCCCGCCCTGCGCGGCGACCTCGGGCGGGTGCCCGGGCGGGCTCAACGTGATCGGCATGGCCTATGCGCTGGGCAAGGCGCTGGTCGACGCCGCGCGCCCCAAGCCCGACAAGAGCAAGCGCGTCCCCATCCCGCTCGATCCGCCCCCGGCGCGGGCGGAATAGGGATGCCCTTCGCCTGACCCTCGCCCGCTGATGGCGCGGCCCCTAAGCGGGGCGCGCGCCAAACGCACCGAACATTCCCCCACGCGCTTCCCCGGCGAAGGCCGGGGCCCAGCCGCGCGGTGACGGGGAGCGGCGTGCTCCGCCGACGTCCCGCGCGGTGCTGGGCCCCGGCCTTCGCCGGGGAAGTATTGAGAGCTGTTTGCGATCACACCGTGCCAATGTCTCGCGGAAAAAGCTCCTCCCCTGCAAGGAGTTCAGGGTTGACCGTGCCCCGCACGGTCAAGGATCGTCAGGGGGACGATCCGACCCTGAACTGGGGACCATTCGCGCAGCGAATGGTGGAGGGGTATTGCCCTCGAACTGCCGGGGATACCCCTCCACCGCGCTTCGCGCGGTCCCCCTCCCCTTTCAGGGGAGGAGCGAACCGGCTCGATCGCAAACGGCCCTAATCGAGCACCACCAGATGCGCCGATGGCGGGTTGGGCTCGGCGAAGCGCGCCGCCAGGCTCGCCAGGCTCTCGGCGCCGAGCGGTTGGGCGAAATAGCAGCCGGTTTGGCTGCCGTCGGCCCAGGCGACCGCGGCCTCGATCGGGGGTTCGCCCGGCAAGGTGATCAGCACCGCGCGCCCGGGGTTGAGCGGGGTGGTCGTCTCGATCCGCACCCCCAAAGCCGAGAGATCGACGACGCGGCACACCGCCGCCCAGGCGGCGTTGGTCGTCACCCGCGCGGGCATGCGCACCGGCAGTCGCGGCGCGCGGCGATGCTCGGCGCCGCCCGGCGCATCCGCTTCGATCGAGGACTGAACCGTCGCCATCACCCATGCCATAACCCGCGAGGCGTTAAGGAGCGGTTGCCAGCGCCGCCACGCGCGCCTCGTAGCGCGGCACCAGGCGGAAGGCGGTGATCGCGGCGCCCAGCGCGATCGGCACCGTCGCGAGCAGGCCGAGCACCCCCAGCGACAAGCTCCCGCTCGCGCTCGACAGCCGCCCGGCGAGATAGGGGCCGAGCGCGAGGCCGAGCAAAGTCGTGCCGATCAGGAAGGTCGCGGTCGCGGTGCCGCGCATCCGGGGCAGCACCAGATCCTGCGTCGTCGCCGCCGCCGCCCCCAGCGCGCAGCTCCCCAGCGCCGTCAACGGCAGCACCATCGCATAGAAAATCGCGGGGCTATGCGTGGTGAAAGCGGTGACGATGAACGGCAGCGGCGCGATCGCGCCGAAGATAATCACCATCACTCGCCCCGCCGGGTGGCGCCGGCGCAGCGCATCGGCCACCGCGCCGCCGATCGTCGTCCCCAAAAAGCCGCCCAGCGCCCCCGAGGCGCCGATGATGAGCCCGGCGGTCGTCTTCGCCTCGCCCAGCACGCGCTCGGCATAGGGCGCGAGCCAGAAGCTGGTCGAATAGCCCAGGAAGGCGTTGAGCCCATAGGCCACCAACACCGCGAGGAAGGCGGGGTTGGCGACGATCAGCGCGAACGCCTGGGGATCGCGTTCGCGCAGCGCGCTCGCCCAAGAAAAGATCGCATAGACGCCGATCCCCCAGGCGCTCCACTGCGGCACCGATTCGCCCATCGCGCCGGCGGCGGCGACGAAGCCGATCAGCAGCGCGACCGCCGCGAGATTGGCAACGAGCGCGCGCGGCCCCCGGCGCGCGGCGCCGATCAGCGTCAACGGCGGCAGGATCGTGAGCAACTCGGCGAAAAAAGCGGCGAAAGGCGCGCGCGCCGCCGGACCCGGGCGGGCGGGCTCGCGCAAGGTCAGCACGAGCAGCGCGAGCAGCAGACCCGGCAGGCCGACGATGAGGAACGCCGCCTGCCAGCCGTGCAGCCCCAAGGGCGGATCGACCGGATAAGCCGCGTTCCAGCGCTGGACGATCAGCGCGCCGATCCCGAGCGACACCCCGCCGCCGATATAGAGCCCGGCCGAATAAATTGCGAGCGCGGTCGCGCGCAGCCTTTTGGGGAACCAGTCCGAAATCAGCGAATAAGCCGAAGGCGCCGCGCTCGCCTCGCCCACGCCCACGCCCACGCGCGCCGCGGCGAGCATCGCACCGCCGCGCGACACCCCCGAGACCATCGTCATCGCCGACCACAAGGCGAGCCCGCTCGCGAGCAGCCGCACGCGGTGCCATTGGTCCGCCAGCCGCCCGAGCGGGATGCCGAACAGCGCGTAGAAAACGCCGAAGGCGGTGCCATAGAGAAACCCCAAATCCTCGTCGCGCATCCCCAGATCGCGCTTGATGTCTTCGGCGAGGATCGAGAGCAGCTGACGATCGACGAAGTTCAGAATGTAGACGAGCACCAAAATGCCGAGGCCATACCAGGCATAGCCCGGCGTGCGTGCGTCATCCTCCATCCCGCGCTCCTTTTTTTCCGGGAGCCAGGGGCTAGCAAGCGGGGGCGGCGGCGTCGAGCGGCCAGCGCGCGACCGCTTCGTAATGCGCGCCCTCCTGGCCGAGCCGGCTTTCGTAGAGCAGCAGCGCGTCCATCACGAAGGGCGCGCTCGCCAGCCCCGCGTGGCGCGCGAGAAAAGCCTCGACCGCCGGCGCGCTCGCGCGGCGGGGCAATCGCGCGATCGTGATATGCGGAAGATAAGCGCGCCCCTCGCGCGGCAGCCCGATCCGCGCGAGCGCCTGATCGACCTTCTTGTGGAGCAGCGCGAGCGGCGCCGCCGGCGCGACCCCCGCCCAGAGCGCGTCCCCCGCCCGCTCGCCGCCGAACCGCCCGACGCCCGCCAGCGCGACCTCGGGCGCCGCGCCGCGCAACTGGCCGAGCGCGAGCAGCACATCGTCGGCCATGCGCGCATCGACCTCGCCGATATAGCGCAGCGTCAGGTGCAATTGCGCGTCGCTCTGCCAGCGCGCGTCGGGGATGCCCGCCATCAGTTCCGATAATCGCGCGCGAATCGCGGGCGGCGGGCGCAAGGCGACGAATAGTCGGTGCATCGGCGCGTCTTTTGCCGCCCACCCCCGCCACTGTCCACCGCCACCGCGTTCATCTTGCGTTAACCGACGAAATTCAGCGCGTTTTTTCGGCACGAAACGCGCGTGGACCAAAGCGGGTTTTGCTTGAAACATGCCAAGGAAGGGGCGATATTCGCCTCAGCCGGATTTTGTTCGTCCGGGCAAAGGAGTTGGTAATGGCAAACTGGTCTGATCCCCGTCCGGGCACCGCCTTCGCGGCGCGCGCGGGTCTGCGCGGTGCCGCGTATGACGCGGGGCTGCGGTCCTACATGCTGTCGATCTATAATTACATGGTCTCGGCGGTGCTGGTGAGCGGCATCGTCGCGCTCGGCCTGGCGCAAATCGCGCCGAACGGCGTCGGCGGGCTGCTGCAACTGCTGTTCACTTTCGCCCCGCTCGGCTTCGTTTTCGCGATGAGCTTCGGCCAAGCGCGGATGAGCACGGGCACGCTGCAGGCGCTGTTCTGGGGCTTCGCGGTGGCGATGGGCCTGTCGCTGTCGACCATTTTCCGCGTCTATACCGACACGTCGATCGCCCAGGCCTTTTTCGCGACCGCCGCTGGGTTCGCGGGGCTGAGCCTGTGGGGTTATACGACCAAGAAGGACCTGTCGGCGATGGGCACCTTCCTGATCATGGGTCTCGTCGGGCTGATCGTGGCGAGCCTCATCAATTTGTTCGTCCGGTCGGGGCCGCTTGAGCTGGTGATCTCGCTGGTGGGCGTGCTGATCTTCGCCGGGCTCACCGCTTATGATACCCAGCGCGCGAAGGCGCTCTACGCCGAAGTGGCGGGCACCGAATACGAAGGGCGCGTCGTGATCATGTCGGCGCTGAACCTTTACCTCGATTTCATCAACATGTTCCTGTTCATTCTGCGACTGTTCGGCAGCCGCGACAATTAAGCAACGGTTTCTTGGTTGAATGGCGCGGCGGGGGCGACCCCGTCGCGTTTTTTTTGGGTCGCGCTTGTTTTGGGCCGCGCTTCTCAGGCGCGCACGGCGCGCTGCGCTGGCGGAACGCGGCGGCGGCGCCGTTCGTTCTGGAGCCTCGGATAGCAACGGAGGCGTCCCGTGAACGACCCCAAGAAAGATCAGGACAAGCTCGCGCCCGAGGAAGCGCTCGACGGCCTCGCGGTCGCCCCGCCCGACCCCGCGCAAGAAAAGCCCACCGCCCCGCGCGACAAGGATCGGCGGCTCGACGAAGCGCTCGACGAGTCGATGGACGCCTCCGATCCTCCCTCGATCACCCAGCCCCGCGCGGCGCCTCCCGGCCCCGACGAGGACCCGAGCGCGAAAAACCGCAGCACCTGAGCAGCTGCGCGGTCAACCCACGTTCAGCTAGATGTCAAAGTTATAATGTAACTTTTGTACCGCAGTGGAACGTAATCTAATTGCATATTGCGGTGCGATATGATTGCTTCCGGAAAGTAACGGGGCGGGTGTTAGCCCCGCGTTAACCATCCCGGGCGCACTCTAGAGCAGCCAAAGGAGATAGGATCAAGGACGATGAGCTCGCGCATGAAGCCCGCCGCCGGTGCCATGGCGGTCGCCGAAATGAAGGAATTCGCAACGTTCGCCGCCGCGACGCAGCGCTATGTGCGCCGCTCGCTCGACGTGGGGCTCGATCGCGACGACGCGCTCGCGCGCTGGTCGCGCGACGTGGTCGAGGCCGCGAGCATCCGCGCGCAATATCGGCTCTACGAACGCCTGCCCGATCTCCGCGCGACGGTGCCCGACGACGCCGGCATCGACCGCGTCGACGCCTTCCTCGGCCAGCTGGTGACCTTGTCGGCCTTCGATCTCGGACAGGGCCGGTTGACGAGCTTTTCGGCTTATCGTTTCCTCTATGAGCGGCTGCTCGGCGCCGCGGTCCGCCCCTGGCTGCCCGCCGCCTTCTGCGCCGCCGCCGCGCTGCCGCATCTCCACCCCGACATGCGCCGCCGGCTGCTGCAATCGATCAGCGAAGCGGCCGCGACCGCGGCGGGCTGGTCGACGCGCGAACCGAGCTTCTTCCCTTATTGGGTCGAAAAAGTGGAAGCGGGCGCGCTGCCGAATTGAGGCGCGCCGCCATGCCCGGGCCGGTCAGCGCCCGGGCGCCCCGCTCGGCAGGCAATAGCCGAGCGCGAGCGCGGCGACGATCAGCACCAGCACCAACGGCGCCCGCCCCAGCGCGGCGCGGGGACCCTGGGTGTGGGCGAGCAGCGCGAGCAGCGGCAGGCCGACCGCGATCAGCCCGAGCAGCGGCAGCGTCGCGCCCAGCCGTACCCCGCGCGGCAGATGGTTGGCGACCCAGAGCAGGCCGATCACGGCGAACACCGCCCCGATCGCGATTACCCGCGCGCGGTCGCGGGTCATCGGCTCAGCGCCCGACCCAATCGGACACTTGCGCCGCCACGTCGTTCGCCGCGCGGTTGAGCGCGGTCGCTGCGGCCACCGGGGTCACCGCGCCGCCCAGCGGCGCGCGCGCCTCGAAGCGGCGCTTGTCGAAATCCTTGGCGCCGTCGCGCATCAGCGTCGCGTCATAGGTCACCACCGCTTCGCCGCGCGCGGCGTCGATCGTAAAGTTGCGCAATTCGCCCGACAGCCGCGCGCCCGGATCGGCGAAGCTTTGCGCGTTGGAGAGCACCACCCGCCCGGTGCGCGTCGTCACCGTGTCGGCGATCAGCCGGGCGAACAGCCGCGCCGGCGCCTCGCTCCAATAGCCGCCCTTGACATAAGCAAGGCTCGTCGCCCCGGTCGCGACCGCGACGCGGTTGGTCGCGATCGCCGCCGGCGTCACCGGCACGAGCACGGTGATCGTCTTGGCGTTCGCCGAGGTCGCCTCGGCGCCGGCGGCGGGGGACGCAGCGGGGCTGAGCGTCAGCAGCACCTCGGGCGGCCGCGGCGCGAAGCTGATGCACCCGGCGAGCAACAGCGCGGCGGCGAGCAGCGCGGCGGGGGGAGCGGGGCGGAAGGCGGAGCGCATGAACGGCCTCATTTCTTGGGCTTGTAATCGGGGAGGCCAGGCTGGCCGAGCAGCGCGCTGGCGCCGCCTTGGTCGATCTTCTCGGCGACATTGGTGAGCGCCGCGGACATGATCCGCAAATCGCGCACCAGCTGGCCGATTTCGGGCACGGTCTGTTTGCTGAACGCCTGCACCCCCGGCCGCGCGTCGTTCGCCAGCGCGTCGAGCGTGGTGAAGGTGCGCTGCGCCGCTTCGACCGCCTTGGCGAGCTTGGCGGCGGCGGGCTTTAGATCCTCGCGCGCGATGCCATTGGTCGTCTCGGCGAGCGCGCCGATCTGCTCGGCGGCGACGCCCACCTTCTGCAGCGTGACGCGCGTCTCGGCGAGCGTCTGCCCGAGCTGGGGCGATTGATCGGCGAGCGCCTTGGTGAGTCGATTGGTGTTGGCGAGAATGCCCGCGATCGATTGCTGATTCTTGTCGTCGAGCACTTCGGTCAACCGCTGGGCGAGCGTCGACAGCCGCTCGAGCAATTGCGGCGCCGAGGACAAGAGCGCGCCGAAGCCGCCCTGGCGCGTGGGGATCACCGGCACGCCGAACGGGCAATCGCTGCGCGGCGCGGTGCGATCGCAGGCGAGCGGCGGCGCGCCCTTCTTGCCGCCGTCGAGCAGGATTTCGCTCACCCCGGTGAAGCCCACCCCCTGGATGGTCGCGGTGGTGCCCTCGATCACCGGCACATCGGGGTTCACGGTCACGCGCACCCGGACATATTCCGGGTCTTCCTTCCACAGCGCGATTTCTTTCACCTGCCCCGAAGGGACGCCCGAATAGGAAACGTTGCTGCCCTTGGCGATGCCGGTCACCGATTGTTTGAAGAAAATGTCGAACTCACGATCGGCCGCGCTCCCCAGCCGCGCCAGCCAGACGAAGAACAGCGCCAGCATCAGCAGCAGGATCAGCACGACACTGCCGACCAGCACATGGTTGGAGCGCGTTTCCATTCAGGCAATTCCCTGTTCTTGGCTCTGTCGTTCGACGGTGGCGGTGGCGGCGCGGCCGCGCGGGCCGTTGAAATATTCCTGGATCCAGGGGTGATCGAGCGCGAGCAGCTCGGGGATCGTGCCGACCGCGATCACGCGCTTGTCCGCGAGCACCGCGACCCGATCGCAAATCGCGTAAAGCGTGTCGAGATCATGGGTGATGAGGAAAACGGTCAACCCCAAGGTCCGTTGCAAGGCGCGGGTGAGTTCGTCGAACGCGGCGGCGCCGATCGGGTCGAGCCCGGCGGTGGGCTCGTCGAGGAACAGCAGCTCGGGGTCGATCGCGAGCGCGCGCGCGAGCCCGGCGCGCTTCTTCATGCCGCCCGAAAGCTCGGCGGGATATTTAGGGCCGGCATCGGCGGGGAGCCCGGTCATCGTCACCTTATAGCCCGCGATCTCGTCGAGCAGCCCCTGGTCGAGCCCGGGGTAGAATTCGCGCAACGGCACTTGCACATTCTCGGCGACGGTCAGCGTGGAGAACAAGGCGCCGCCCTGGAACAACACCCCCCAGCGGCGGCGGAAAGCGGCGGTCTCGAACTCGTCGCGCCCGATCGTGTCCTCGCCGAACACCTGAACCTCGCCCTCATCGGGGGTCTGGAGCCCGATGATCGAGCGCATCAGCACCGATTTGCCCGTGCCCGAGCCGCCGACCACGCCCAAAATCTCACCCCGCGTCACGTCGAGGTCGAGATTTTCATGGACGACTTGCTCGCCGAAGCTGTTGCGCAAGCCCCGCACGCGGATGATCGGCTCGGGCATCAGATCCACCCGATCCAGGTGAAGAACACCGCGAAAAACGCGTCGAGCACGATCACCATGAAGATCGCCTGCACCACGGCGGACGTGGTGCGGCTGCCGACTTGTTCGGCGTCGCTTTCCACCTGCATCCCCTGGAAACAGCCCGCGATCGCGATGATCGCGCCGAACACCGGCGCCTTCAACATGCCGACATAGACATCGGTGATCGGCACCACTTCGCGCAGCCGCTGGATGAAGGTGGGCGGCGGAATATCGAGCGCGGCCCAGCACAACAGCCCGCCGCCCAGGATCGCGCAGATCGAGGCGTAGAAACCGAGCAGGATCATCATCAGCACCGCCGCCAGCACGCGCGGCAGCACCAGCGCCTCCATCGGCGAGACGCCGATCGTGCGCATCGCGTCGATTTCCTCGGTGAGCTTCATCGTGCCGAGCTGCGCGGCGAAGGCCGATCCCGAGCGACCCGCGACCATGATCGCGGTCATGAGCACGCCCAGCTCGCGGAACGTGATCCGCCCGACGAGGTTGATCGTGAAAATCTCCGCCCCGAACTGACGCAGCTGCACCGAGCCCTGTTGCGCGACGACGATCCCGATCAAAAAGCTCATCAACCCGATGATCGGCAGCGCCGCCACCCCCACCACTTCGAACCGGTGGACGGTCGCGTTGAAGCGGAAGCGGCGCGGGTGGCGCAGCACGGAGAGAAAAGCGATCACCGTCGCGCCGAAAAAGCCGAGCAGGCCACGCAGCGTGTGCAGGAACGCCATGGTCGCAGCACCCAGTTCGGCGAGCAGGCGCACCAGGCTGTTGTCGCGCTTGGCGCGCACCGGCCCGCCGCGATCGGCGGCCGCGACCTGATCGAGCAAATGCCGCGCCTCGGACGAGAGCCCCTCGATCCGCGCCTCATGCTCGATCGCGAAGCGGTGGACGAGCCAGGCGCCGACCGTGTCGATCCGATCGATGCCGGCCAGGTCGAGCGTGTCGACCCGGCCTTGGAAACTGCGCAGCCGCTCGGGAAAATCGCCCAGGCACGCGAGCGACAGCCGTCCACTGAAGCGGAGCACTTCGGCGCCGCCCCTATTCTCGTGGCGAAAATCGGCTCTCGCGTTCATGCGCGCCCTGTTTGGGCGAAAGCCGCTGGATCGGCAAGCCGAACCGGGCCAAAATCGGTGCGATGCACAAAATCGCCCTTTATGACTTGGACAAGACGATCACAACGAAGCCGACCTGGACCCCGTTCCTGATCGCCGCCGCACGCGCGCGGGCGCCCTGGCGGCTGACGCTGTTGCCGATCGCGGGCGGCTGGGGACTGGCACACAAAATGGGCGCGGCGAGCCGGGCGGGGGTGAAGGCGCGCGCGCAGGCGCTGCTGATCGGCCCGGCGCTCCCCGATCCCGCGCGGCGGCTGCTCGCCGAGCGTTTCGCGGCGCGGGTGCGGCTGCGCCCCGGCGCGCTCGCGCGGATCGCCGCCGATCGCGCCGAGGGCTATCGGCTGGTGCTCGCGACCGCCTCCTTCGGCTATTATGCCGGGGCGATCGCCGCGCGGCTGGGGTTCGACGCGGTGATCGCGACCGAGGCCGCGCAGGACGCGCACGGCTGGCGGCCGCGCCTCGTCGGCGAGAATTGCTATGGCGCGGCCAAGCTGCGCCGGATCACCGCCTGGCTCGACGCGCAAGGCATCGCGCGCGACGCCGCCCGGCTGCGCTTCTATTCGGACCATGTGAGCGACGCGCCGACGCTCGCCTGGGCGGACGAGGCCTTCGCCGTCAATCCGGACGGGCGACTGCGGCGCCTGGCGCAAGCGCGCGGTTGGCCGGTGCTCGACTGGGGGTGAGTTTTTTGCGATCAAACCGAACCAATGGCTCGACGCGAAAAAGCTCCTCCCCCGTAGGGAGTTCAGGATTGACCGTGCCCCGCACGGTCAGGGATCGTCCGGGGGACGATCCGACCCTGAACTGGGGACCATTCGCGCAGCGAATGGTGGAGGGGTATCGCCGGCGAACTGCTGGGAACACCCCTCCGTCAGCCGCTCACGCGGCTGCCAGTTCCGGGTAAACCGTGCCCCGCACGGTTTAGGATCGTCCGGGGGACGATCCGACCCGGAACTCCCCTTACAGGGGAGGAGCTAACCGGTGTGATCGCAAGCAACTTTACCCCCCGAGCCGCCGCCGCGCCTCGGCGCAATCGGCGTCCATTTGCGCGGTGAGCGCGGCCAGATCGTCGAACTTGGCCTCGGGGCGGAGATATTCGATCAGCGCCACCTCGATCGTCTCGCCATAGAGATCGCCCGAAAAATCGAAGAGAAAGGTTTCGAGCAATTCCTTGGGCGGATCGAAGCTCGGTCGGATGCCGAGATTGGCCGCCCCCGGCAATACCCGCCCGTCCGCCAGCCGCGCGCGCACCGCATAGATGCCATAAGCCGGGCGCAGGTACGGGCCGAGCGCGATATTGGCGGTGGGATAGCCGATCGTGCGCCCCAATTTATCGCCATGTCGCACCACGCCCTCGATCGCGAAGGGGCGGGTGAGCAGCCGCGCCGCCCCGCGCGGGTCGCCCGCCTGGAGCAGCGCGCGGATGCGGCTGGAGGACACCGGCTCCCCCTCGGCGCTGACCGGGGCGACGGTATCGACGCTGAAGCCGTGCCGCGCGCCCAACTCGGCGAGCACCGCGACATTGCCGCCGCGCGCGCGGCCGAAGGTGAAATCCTCGCCGGTCACCACCCCGGCCGCGCCGAGCAGTTCGACCAGACGCCGCGCGACGAATTCTTCGGCGCTGAGCGCGGCGAGCGCTTGGTCGAAGCGGAAGACGACCATCGCCTGCGCGCCGGCCTCGGCGAACAACCGCGCGCGCTGATCGAGCGTCGTCAGGCGGAAGGGCGGCGCGTCGGGCTTGAAATGGCGCACGGGATGAGGATCGAAGGTCGCGACCAAGGCCGGGCGCCCTTCGGCGCGGGCGCGCGCGATCGCGCGGCCGACGACCGCTTGATGGCCGAGGTGAAAGCCATCGAAATTGCCGAGGGCGACGATCCCGCCGCGTAACCCCTCAGGCGCCGCATTGCCCCCGTCGAGACGCTCCATGGCAGCGGGCTATAGGGGGGCGATAGGGCTTGCGCCAGATGGGGCGGGGTTTGCGTGCGCGAGGGTCGCTTGCCTTCCCAGCACTTTCGTCACCCCGGGCTTGACCCGGGGTCCCGCTGCCTCGCGGCGGCGGAAGAAAAGCGGGACCCCGGCTCGGGGGCCGGGGTGACGCAAATACTATAGCTTGTCCCGTTAAATTGGAAACACCGTTCGTACCGAGCGAAGTCGAGGCAGGTGACTAGAGCGCGGCGCCCCGCCTCACGCCCCTCGACTTCGCTCAGGGCGAACGGTTTCCATCCGAATAGTATAGACATTAGAGCTGTTTGCGATCGAACCGGTTCGCTCCTCCCCTGTAAGGGGAGGGGGACCGCGCGAAGCGCGGTGGAGGGGTGTCGCCGGCAGTTCGAGGGCAACACCCCTCCACCATTCGCTGCGCGAATGGTCCCCAGTTCAGGGTCGGATCGTCCCCCGGACGATCCTCGACCGTGCGGGGCACGGTCGACCCTGAACTCCCTATGGGGGAGGAGCTTTTCCCGTCGAGCCATTGGTTCGGTGTGATCGCAAACAGCTCTAGCCTCGAACGAGGCTCACGAAGCTATAGCCCGGCCGCGCGCCTTCCGCCGAAAAATCCTCGCGCGCGATTTCGCGCCAGCCCGTGAAGGGCGGCACGATCGCATCGCCTTCGGGGCTGGCGTGGACCTCGGTCAGCTCGATCCGCTCGGCCAACGCCAGGAACAGCGCGTAAATCTGCGCGCCGCCGATCACCGCCGCGTCCGCGCCCGCGAGCGCCAAGGCGCCCGCCACGTCATGCGCGACCTCGGCGCCGGCCGCGCGCCAGTCCGGGTCACGCGTGAGGACGATGTGCCGCCGCCCGGGGAGCGGCGCGGGGAAGCTTTCGAACGTCTTGCGCCCCATGATCATCGCGCGGCCCATCGTCTGCGCCTTGAAGCGCTTCAGATCGGCGGGCAGGCGCCAGGGAAGCCTGCCGTCCGCGCCGATCACGCCATTGGTCGCGCGCGCGATGTGGAAGCTGATCACACCGCCACCGGCGCCGCGATGTGCGGATCGGCGACATAATCATGGACCACGAAATCCTCGTAATCATAGCCGTCGATCGCGTCGGGCTTGCGGCGGATTTCGAGCCGGGCGAGCGGCTTGTTCGGGTCGCGCGTCAGCTGGAGCCGGGCTTGCTCGAGGTGATTGAGGTACAAATGGCAATCGCCGCCGGTCCAGATGAAATCGCCGACCTCGAGCCCCGCCTGCTGTGCGAGAATATGGGTGAGTAGCGCATAGCTCGCGATGTTGAACGGCACGCCCAGGAAGACGTCGGCCGAACGTTGGTAGAGCTGGAGCGACAGCCGCCCGTTCGCGACATGCGTTTGGAACAGGCAGTGGCACGGCGCGAGCGCCATGTCCTTCAGCTCGCCGGGGTTCCAGGCGGAGACGATCTGGCGGCGCGACGCCGGCGTCTCGCGGATTTGGCGGAGCAATTCGGCGATCTGGTCGATCGTCTCGCCATGCCCCTCCCAGCGGCGCCATTGCTTGCCATAGACGGGCCCGAGATCGCCGTCGGGCCGCGCCCATTCGTCCCAGATGCTTACCTTGCGCTCCTGCAGCCAGCGGACATTGGTGTCGCCGCGCAGGAACCAAAGCAGTTCGATGATGATCGAGCGCAGATGCAGCTTCTTGGTGGTGACGAGCGGAAAGCCGTCGGCGAGGCGAAACCGCATCTGGTGGCCGAACACCGACAAGGTGCCGACGCCGGTCCGGTCGGCGGTTTCGACGCCTTCGTCGAGGATGCGCTGCAGGAGATCGTGATAGGCTTGCATGGGGGCACCCTAGCGCCGACGGGCGGCGAAAAGAAATCCTCCCCAAGCTTTGCTTGGGGAGGGGGACCATGCGGAGCATTGTGGAGGGGCGGGGCCGGCGCCTGGAGCCGCCCCTCCACCGCGCTTCGCGCGGTCCCCCTCCCCAGCGAAGCTGGGGAGGATTTTTAGCGCCTCGGCACGATCTCCAGGATCACGTCGTAAACCCGCGCCAGTTCGGCCTCGCTGATGCAATAGGGCGGCAGCACGTAGAGACAGTCCCCCATCGGCCGCAGCAGCACGCCCCGCGCCAAGGCGGCGGCCCGCAAATCGCAGCCGATCTCGGCGAGATAGCCCTGTTCGGGGCCAGGGATCGTCATCGCGGTGATCGTGCCGGTCTGGCGCAGGTCGGCGAAGCGATCGTCCCCCGCCAGCCGCGCGAGCTGGCGCGCCTGTGCTGCCGCAAGTGCCGCGACCCGCTCGGCGACGGGTTCCTCGCGCCACACGCGCACATTGGCGAGCCCCGCCGCGCAAGCGATCGGGTTGCCGCTATAGCTGCTCGAATGCCAGAAGGTGCGCGCGCGGTTCTGGCTGTAATGTGCCTCGAAAATCTCGGCGCGCGCGAGCGTCGCGGCGAGCGGGAGCGACCCGTTGGTGAGCCCCTTGGAGAGGCACAGCAGATCGGGCACGATCCCGGCCTGCGCGCAGGCGAACAGCGTCCCGGTGCGGCCCCAGCCGGTCATCACCTCGTCGGCGATGAACAAGGTGCCGCTCGCCCGGCAGCTGCGGTGCAACTCGGCGAGCACCGCCGGCGGATACATCAGCATCCCGCCCGCGCCGAGCACCAAGGGCTCGACGATGAACGCGGCGGCCCTGCCGTCGCGCGTCGCCGCCGCGAGCGCGTCGAAACAGGCTTGCTCGGCGCCCGGCGCGGGGAACGGGATGGTCGCGACATCGAACAGCAGCGGCGCATAGGGCGCGTTGAACACCCCGCGCGCGCCGACCGACATCGCCCCCACCGTATCGCCATGATAGCTGTGCGCCATCACCACCAGCCGCTCGCGGCGCTCCCCCCGGTTGCGCGCGGTGCCCAGCGCCATTTTGAGCGCGACTTCGACCGCGGTGCTCCCCGAATCGCTGAAGAACACGTGCGGCAGCCCGGCGAGCCCCGCGAGTTCGGCCGCCAGCGCCTCGGCGGGCTCATGGGTGAAGCCCGCGAAGATCACTTGATCGAGCGCCTCGCTCGCGGCGCGGATCGCGGTCATGATCGCGGGGTGGCGGTGGCCGTGGGTCACCACCCACCAGCTGCTGATCGCGTCGAGCAGTCGCGCGCCCTGGTCGGTTTCCAGCCACGCGCCCTCGGTGCGCGCGATCTTGAGCGGCGCGGGCTCCAGCGCGTGCTGGAAGAACGGGTGCCAGACCGCGCTCATAGCGCGATCCCGGCCGCGAAAGCGGTGGCGAGGCTTTCGGGCGTCAGCGGATCGAGCAGCGGCAGCCGCCCGAGCACGCGCGCGCCGCTCAAATCGGCGATGGTGCGGATCGTGTCGGGCATGTCCTCGCCGATGAAGGCGATGCCGTGGAGCGGAATGCCCCGCGCGCGCAGCGCCTCGACCGAGAGCAGGCTGTGGTTGATCGTGCCGAGCGCGGTGCGCGCGCAGAGCACCACCGGCAGGCGCATCGTCGCGAACCAATCGATCGCGAGCAACTGGCGGGTGATCGGCACCATCAGCCCGCCCGCCCCCTCGATCACCAGCCGCCCGTGCGGCGGCGGGGCGAGACGGGCGGGATCGATCGTCACCCCGTCGAGCTCGGCGGCGCGGTGGGGGGAAAGCGGCTCGGTGAGGCGATAGGCCTCGGGCAGGATCCGCTTGGGCGGCAGGCGGCCGAGCCGCGCGACCGTTTCGCTATCGCTTTCGGGCCCGTCGAGCCCCGATTGCACCGGCTTCCAATAATGCGCGCCCAAAGCGGCGGCGAGGCCGGCGGCGAACACGGTCTTGCCGATGCCGGTATCGGTGCCGGTGACGATCAGCCGCATAAAGGCTCCAAGGCGTCGAGCAACGCGACCAGTTCCGCGTCGCTGGGGTTGAGCGTGAGCGACAGGCGCAGCCGCGCGCTGCCCTCGGGCACGGTCGGCGGGCGGATCGCGCGCACGTCGAAGCCTTGGGCCTGGAGCGCGGCGGCGGCATCGAGCGCGGCGCGGTCGGTGCCCAGGATCAGCGGCTGGATCGGCGTGCCGCTGGGGGCGATGCCAAGCCGTGCGAAGGCGGGCGCGGCGCGCGCGACACGCGTGAGCAGTCGTTCGCGCCGTTCGGGCGCGGCGATCAGATTCAGGCTCGCGCGCACGGCGGCGGCCAGCAGCGGCGAGGGCGCGGTCGCGTAAATGAAGCCGCGCGCGCGGTTGATCAGCAGCTCGATCGCCGCCCGCGGGCCGGTGACGAGCGCGCCCTGAGCGCCGAGCGCCTTGCCGCAGGTGTGGAGCGCGATATGCGGCGCGTCGAGGCCGTGGGTGAGGCCCCGCCCCTCGCCATAAATGCCGGTCGCGTGCGCTTCGTCGACGATCAGCACCGCGTCGTGGCGGTGGGCGATTTGGGCGAGATCGGCGAGCGGGGCACGGTCGCCGTCCATCGAATAGACGCTCTCCACCGCGATCCACGCCGTCCCCCGCCCGCCGCGCGCGCGCCAGGCGGCGATCAGCGCGCCCGCATGGCCCGCGTCGTTATGGCGCGCTGCGGCGGTTTCGGCGCGGGCGAGGCGCAGCCCCTCGCGCGTGCTCGCATGGCTCAGCGCGTCCCAAACGATCAGATCGCCGCGATCGGGGAGCGTCGCGACGATCGCGCCGTTCGCGCCATAGCCGCCGGTGAAATAGAGCGCGGCCTCGGCGCCGAAGAAAGCGGCGGCTTCGGCCTCCAGCGCTTCATGCTCGGGGTGGTTGCCGCGCAACAGCCGCGACCCCGCCGCCCCCACCGGCACCCCGCGCGCGAGCGCCGCCGCGACCGCATCGGCGAGCTCGGGGGCGGCGGCGAGCCCCAGATAATCGTTCGAGGCGAAATCGATGCCGGCGCGTGGGGTGAGCTGGCGAAAGCGGTCGGCGGCGCGCAAGGCGGCGAGATCATCGGCGAAACGGGCGAGCACGGGGGGCGGTTAGCGCCTCGCGACGCTTTATCCAAGAACCCAGGCGTCCGTCCGATCGACAGAAACCCGTTCGCCCCGAACGGCGATTTGTCTGCACGAGTTTAGCTTTCGCCGTCACCCCGGACTTGGTCCGGGGTCCACCGGCGCGCCTGGCCTTGCCCTCGCCAGGCCCGCGACCCCGGTGGATGCCGGACCAAGTCCGGCATGACGAAGAAGGAACGCGGGGAGGTTCTACGTCCCCCCCAGCGCATAGCCCCGCGCGATCACCTGTTGCGCCACCCGCGTCGCGCCCAGCCGCGCGACCAGCACGTCGAGCGCGGCGGCCGGGTCGTGCCGCCGCCCGCACAGGAAAATGTCGATCGCGGCATAGCCATGTTCGGGCCAGCTATGGATCGAGATGTGCGATTCGGCGAGCAGCGCCACGCCCGTCACCCCCGCGCCGGGGCCGAAGCCGTGGAGCCGCAGATCGAGCAAGGTCGCCCCCGCCGCGGCTGCCGCGTCGCGCAACGCGCGCTCGATCAGCGCCGCGTCGTCGAGGCCCGGACAGCCGAACAGATCGGCGAGCAGATGGCGGCCGTCATAACTCATAACAGGCTTTCGAAACGGTGCCCGAGCCGTGCCATCGCGGCTTCGGCGGCGCGCACCCCCTGATAATGCGCCTCCTCGAACAAAGAGAGCCCCGAGACGTCCGAATGGGCGAGGTACAGCGGCGGCGCGGGTGTGGCGCGCTCAGCCCAGATGAAGCCGGGCACCGGGCGCACCATCGCATGGCCCCAGCGCCACAGATCGATCCGGCGGATCGCGCCCTGAAGCTCGGGGTTCATCGCGAGCAAATCGTGCGCGACATGGCGTTTCCACTCGGCGGCGGGCGTCTCAGCCAAGCGGCGGCGCGCCGCGCGCGGGTCTTCGGTGGAGAGCGGCTGATACCAGGTGAGCACGCTCGGCCCCTCATGCCCCGCGCTTTGATGCGTCGCGACGACATAGCCGAGCGAGTCGCTCGTGCTCGACACATTGTCCCACGCGAGCGGCGCGCCGGGGCCGGCGGGAAGGCGATCGACGGTGACGTTGGCGACGAGCCAGGGCGCATAGCCGTACCCGGCGTCATCGATCTCGTCGCTTACCCGCGCGGCGACGAAGCGTGGGAGCGCGAGGATCGCGGCGTCGGCCTCGGTCCGCACGGTTTCGCCGCGCGCGACGTCGAAATGATCGACCGCAATGCCACCGCCGCCGCGCGCGACGCGGTGGACGATCTGGCCGGCGCGAATGCGATCGGGAAAGCGCGCCGCCATCAGCGCGGTCAGCCGGCCATTGCCCTCGGGCCAGGTGAGTTGATCCTCCTCGCTCCCCTTGGCGGCATAGCCGCGCCGCCCGGCGAAATAATGCAACCCCGCCCAGGCCGAGACATGGTGCGGCTCGCAGCCATAATCGTCGCGCATCGCGTAGCGCAAATGCGCGCGCAAAGCGGGCGCGGTGAAGCCGTGCGCATCGAGCCAGGCGGTGAAGGGCTGACGATCGAGCGCCAGGAGCGCGGGATCGCGGCTGCTATAGGCGATCGGCGAGGCGAAGGCGGGGCGGCCGTCGGCGCCGGCGAGCGCGCGGAGCCGCGCGGTCTCGCCTTCGAAGCGCGCGATCTGGTCGCGATCGGCGGCGGAAAGCCCGGTGCGCGGGATCAGCCCCTCCTGCCAGCGCCCCTGCCAGAACAGCCGCTCCTCGAGCTCGGCGGTGCGCTGGAAGGGGTCATAGACCGGGCGCCCGTCCGCTTCGCCCACCACCATCCCGAAGCCAACGAGCATGTGGCGCAAGGCACGCGCTTCCCGATTGGGGATCGGCAGATAATGCGCGCCGAGCGGGAAAGCGCTCACCGCGTTGCGGCCCGCGCGGGCATTGCCGCCGACCCGGTCTTCGAGTTCGAGCAAGCGGAAATCGGCGAACCCCGCCTCGGCGAGGCGCCACCCCGCCGCGAGCCCCGCCACCCCGCCGCCGGCGATCAGCAGCGGCACGCGCTCGGTCCGCGCGAGCGCGGGGAAGCCGCCCTGGCGCAGCCGGTGCCCGCGCGCGAGATCGGCGCCGCCGAGCGACCCTTCGGGCAAGGGCTCGGCGACGCTCGCCAGGCCGAGCCCCGCCGCGCCGATCGCCGCCGCGCCGCCCGCGATGATGCCGCGCCGGCTAACCCTCATAACGCCCCCAGGCGTCGGCGAAGGCGCGGACCAAAGCCTGATTGTCGAGCCGGTTCACCGGGGTCGCGCGCCGCGCCATATCGGGCGGGAAAGCGAACAGCCGCGCCTCGGTTTCCGCGTCCAGGAATTTGTTGCCGGCGAGCAGCCGCGCCCGCGCCGGGATCGCGCCCGTGCTCGCCAGCACGAAGCCCCATTCGCCGAAGCTCGGCACATAAGCGTGATAAGCGCGGGTGGTGAAGCCGGCGGCCTCCAGCGTCGTCGCCACCGTCCAGAAAGCGGCGGGCGCGACATAGGGCGAGGTGCTCTGCACGGCGATCACCGCGCCGGGGGCGAGCCGCGTTTTGAGGGCGCGGTAGAAGCTCTCGGTATAAAGCTTGCCGACCGAATAATCGACCGGATCGGGGAAATCGACGATCGCCGCGTCATAGCGATCGCCGCCCTCGCGCACCCAACGAAAGGCATCGGCGTTGACGAGGGTGAGGCGCGGGTCGGCCAGGCTCCCCCGGTTGAGCGCGGCGAGCGCCGGCGTGTCGCGGAACAATTTGGTCACCGCCGGGTCGAGATCGACGAGCGTCACCTGCTCGACGCCCGGCCAGCGCAGCACCTCGCGCGCGGCGAGGCCGTCGCCGCCGCCCAGGATCAGCACGCGCCGGGGGTTCGCCACCCGCCCCATGGCGGGATGCACCAGCGCCTCGTGATAGCGATATTCGTCGCGCGAGGCGAATTGCAGATTGCCGTTCAAATAGAGCCGCAAATCATCGTCGCGATGCGTCAACACCACGCGCTGATAGGGCGAGGAGACGGCATAGACGATCGGCTCCTGATAGCTCGCGACCTCGGCCCAGCGCTGCAACCGGTCGCTCGCGAAAAACCCCGCGATCAGCGCGGCGAGCACCAGCACCGCGCTCGCTTTCTCCATCGCATAGCGGCGCGGCAGCAAGGCGAGCAGCGCGAGCGCGACGCCCGCGTTCAAGATGCCGAACAAAAAGCCGGTGCGGATCATCCCCAGATGCGGCATCAGCAGCAGCGGAAAAGCGAGCGAGGCGACCAGCGCGCCGACATAATCGAAGGTGAGCACGCTCGAGACCGTTTCGCGGAAATCGAAGCCCTTGAGCAACCGCATCAGCAGCGGGATTTCGAGCCCGACGAGGAAACCGATCAGCAGCACCAGCCCATAGAGCGCGACGCGGAATTGCTCGATCAGCGGAAAGGCGAGGAACAAAGCCGCCGCCGAGCCGCCCCCCAATAGCGCGATCAGCAATTCGACGCGGACGAACAGCCGCAGCGCGTCGCCGCGCGCATAGCGTGAGCACCAGCTCCCCACCCCCATCGCGAACAAATAGGTGCCGATGACGGTCGAGAATTGGGTGACGCTGTCGCCGAGCAAATAGCTCGCGAGCGTGCTCGCCAATAGTTCGTAGACCAGCCCGCAGGTCGAGACGACGAACGCCGAGGCGAGCAGCGCGGCGGTGCCGGCGCGCGCCTTCAGCGCGGGCGGATCGGCGTCAGCCATGCACCGCCGCGGCGACGATCAGCGCGAAGCCCAAAGCCACGAACCCGGCGAAAGTCGCCACGGCTTGATTCTGCTTGGCGTGGATCTCCTCCCACAATTTGCCCGGGGTGAGCAGATCGAAGACGAAAAATCCCACCGCGAACAACACGATGCCGACCACCGCATAAACCAGCGTGCCGAGCAGCCCAGCCCAATTGATCATCACCCTTGCTCCCTATTTGTGGCGCGGCCCGCCGACGAAAATGAAGCCGCCGCCGCCGCCCGATCCGCCCCGCGCGCGGCCGCCCTCGGCGAAGGGCGACCAGCCATAATAACCGGTGGCCATGAACAGCCCGACGACGCCCATGCAGTAAAGCGCGAACAGGAAGACGCGGTTGTTCATCGGTCCAAGCTCCTACCCTGCAAGGGGCAGCGCTTTGGGTGACTCCGCACCGCCGCCTCACTCATCGTCATTCCCCGAAAACATCGCCGCCAGCCCCGTGCGGCCGACATCGCTTTGGTCTTGCCGCGCCTGTTCGAAGCGGATGTGGCGGAACAGGAACCATCCGAAGGGCAGGCCGATCAGCAGCGCGGCGATCAGCCAATTGTCGAAGAACGACGCGCCGCTCGAGGCTTCCAGCGTGATCCCAGGGCTGCCCTGCAGCCGCCAATCGCCAGCGAGGCTACCGATCACGCCCGAGGCGCCCGCCCAGCGATTGCCCTTATAGTCGACGACCAGATCATAGCTGCCCGCCGGCACGCTCGCGACCGAGACGCGCGCGCCGCGGCTGCCCTCGCTCCAGCTGCCGTCGCTGTCGACGCCGTGATATTGCTCGGCCGCCGCGCCCGCTTCGTAGCGCGCCTGGGTCTTGCGATCGACCAGCGCGTAATCGAGCTCGACCCAGCCATTGTCGAGCGCGGGCACCCGCGCGCGGATCGTCACTTTCTGCCACGGCGCGTTGAGCGTGATCGGGCCGATCGTCGCGCTTTGTTCGCGGCCATCGGCGGCGATCGGCAGCGTCGCGCGCGCCAGGCTACGCCCGCCCGAAAAAGCGACAGCGGCGATCAGCATGAACAGCACGGCAAGTCCCGCGATCCAGCCCATCGGCGCGATCGCCCGCCGGTAGGGCGAGGGCTGGTGCGGCAGCGGCGGCCAGGGATTGCGCGGCGCCTCGACGCCGAAGGCGGCCCGCGCCTCTTGCGGGGTGAGCAGGCGCAGCACCGTCCAGCTGACTTCCTGGGCGTTCTCCTCGCGCGAGAGCATGAAGCCGGGGGCGACCCATGTGTCGCTTTTCACCGCCTCGCCGCGCTTCACCCGCCAATAGAATTCGCCGACCACGGCATCGACTTGCGCGCGGCCACCGGCGAAGAAGGGCTCGAACCGGGTGTCGCCCACGCGCAGCCCGCCGCCTTCGTAAACCGGCGTCTGGGTGAGCATCTCGCCGAAGCTCCACCCGCGCCCGTCCCACATCAGCCAGCGATAGCCGTGATAGGGGTTGAACAGCAGATATTCTTCCCAGGGATAGCTGCCGCCCTCCGAGCGATCGAGATGGCCGATCGCTTCCCATTCGATGCCGTCGATCGTGCCGCGCGTGCCGAGCGCAATGTCGAGCCGCCCGACCGCTTGCTGATAGCGCTCGAGCAGCCGCACCTCGCCGTGGCTCACGTCGAGCAGGCTGCCGCAATATTCGCACGCGACCGTGACCGTATAGCCCGCCGCGCGCAAGCTGACGGTGCCGCCGCAATTGGGGCAGGAAAGCGCTTTGACGGCGGGGGCGGCGGTCATGCCTTGCACCTGCCGGGGGCAAGGCGTGCCACGCGCGTTCGCCGAAATCGAGAAGGCGCGCGTTCGGTAATTACTGCCGTCATCCCCGCGAAGGCGGGGATCCATTCCGGCAGACCGGTCAGCGACGGAATGGCGGGCGTCACACCGAATGGATCCCCGCTTCCGCGGGGATGACGGAGAAGGCGAGTAGCGCGGGCCTTCGCGCTGCTCCCGTTACGCCGGGCAATGCGCGCTGCGCCAGTCAAGCGATGAGCGGTCCTAGCGCGCATAGTCAGGCAGCGCCCAGCCTTCGATCGCGCGCAGATCGCGCGGGGCGAGTTCGGCGAGGGTGACGTAGCGGCCGACGTAAAGGCTAAGCTCGTCGCCGTCGCGCTGGATGCTCGCCGCCGCGCCGCTCTCGCTGCGCAGATCGACGCTGTAAATCCGCCAGCCCGTGGGCGCGCGGAACGGCAATTCGCCTTCGGCCGCCAGGCATTCGACCTCGCGCGCGTCGCTCACCACCATCACCGCGCCCGCCACCTGCACCTTGGTGCCGATGATCGCGCTGCTTCCGGCCGCGACCCCCGCCCCCCAAGGCGCGCGCAACTGATCGAGCGGCACTTCGCGGGTGAACAAATATTGCCCCATCGCCTCGCCGAGCCAGCCATGGGCGCCATCCTGAAACAGCATCAGCCATTCGTTCCAGCTGCCGTCGGTCCAGCCCCAGCGGATACGGCCGATGATCTCGAACCCCTGGCCATCGAGCGTGCCGCGCGTGCCGCGCTGGATCGGCGAGACGTCGAACGGCAGCACCGCCACCTCGCCCGCTTGCTCCAGCCCGGCATCGGTGCGCACGAGCAAAGTGCGGCAGGTGTCGCACACCCGCGCCGGCAGCGCGGGCGAGCGGAACACATTGTCCGCCCCGCAATTCGGGCAGGAAAGGTGAAGCGCCATTGCCGCGCTATCCTATCGCCGGCGCTTAGCGGATGCGGCTGAGCAGTTCGGCCTTTTTCGCCTCGAATTCGGCTTCGCTGAGCGCGCCGATCGTCATCAGCTTGTGGAGCTTTTCGATCTGGGCGAAGGCGTCCTCACCTGGTGCCGCCGCGCCGCCGCCGCTCATCGCGCCCATCATCTGCTGGCCGATCGCCATGCCCGCCGCGGCACTCGCGCCGATGCCGCCCAGCCCGCCGGGGTTGCTCGCCGCCGCCTCGATCGCGTCGGCCGCCTGGAACTTCGCATAGCGATCGAGATCGCCGACCACGCGCATCGAGCTCGCCTTGTCGAGATAGGCTTGCACTTCCTCGGGCAGCGACACGCTTTCGACGAAGAAGCTGGGGCAAGCGAGGCCCCATTGCTTGAACGCCGCGTCGACCGCGCCCTTCAGCTTTTCGGAAAGCGCCTGCTGGTTCGCCGCCATGTCGAGGAAGGCGATTTCGCCGCCGCCGAGCGCCGTCGCGATCGCGGTCGCGATCACGCCGCGGAGTTGACCCTCGATGTCGCTCACGCGCAGCCGCTCGGTCGTGCCCATCAGCTTGGCGGCGAACACCGCGACATCGTCCAAGCGGAACGAATAGCTGCCGAAGGCGCGCACGCGGAGCGGCCCGAACTCCTTGTCGCGCACGGTGATCGGCTGGGCCGTGCCCCATTTCAGCCCCGCCTGCTCGCGCAGCGAGAAGAAATAAACGTCCGCCTTGAAGGGCGATTTGAAGCCTTTGTCCCAATTTTGCAGCGCGGTGAGCAGCGGCAGATTGGCGGTGTTGAGCGTGTGCTGCCCCGCCTTGAACACATCGGCGATCTGGCCTTCGTTGTAGAAAAAGGCGACCTGCCCCTCGCGCACCGTGAGTTGGCCGCCATTCTGGATCTCGCGGTCGCGCATCGGATAGCGGATGCCGAGGTCGCCGGGCTCCTCGACCCAATCGATCACGTCGACGAACTGCTTCGACAGGAAATCGAGAATGCCCATGCCGTCCTCCATGTGTGTGGCGGCACTATAACGCCGCGCGCGGGGCGGCGAAATCGAAATCGGTCGTCGGCTCAGGCGCGCTTGGCCCCGCGCAGCCGGTGCCAGACGAAGAAGGCCGCGCCCGCCACCAACAGCACGCCGATCAGCGCGTCGGCCGAGTGGAAGGCGGCGCTCACGCGCGGGTCGCTATGCCATTTCTCGCCGAGCACATAGCCGAGCCAAGCGAGCCCCAGACACCAGGGCCAGGAGCCGATGAAGGTATAAATGTGGAACGGCACCAGCTTCATCCGCGCGACGCCCGCGGGAAAGGCGATGAACGAACGCACGCCCGGCAACAGCCGCCCGATGAGCACGGCGGCGCTCCCCCAGCGCGCGAAGAAGCGATCGGCGGCGTCGATCTCGCCCTCGCCGATCAGCAGCCATTTGCCATATTTCAGCAGCAGCGGCCGCCCGCCGCGCTTGCCGAGCTCATAAGCCGGGATCGAACCGATGTTGCACCCGATCGCGCCGGCGGTCGCGGCGAGATAGAGGTTCATCTCGCCCTTATACGCCAAATAGCCGGCGAACGGCATGATCAGCTCGCTGGGGAGCGGAATGCACGCCGATTCGATCGCCATCAGCAGAACGATCCCCGGATAGCCCCCCGCGCTGATCACCGCGATGCAAAAGGCGGCGAGCGCTTCGATAAGTCGTGCGATCATGGCGCGCGCGTTGGCGGAAACGAGGCGCTTTGGGAAGGGGGTATGGCGGGGGGCCATGCTTAGAGCTGTTTTCGATCACACCGAACCAAGGGCTCGACGGGAAAAGCTCCTCCCCCATAGGGGGAGGGGCTTTTTTCGCCAGGCCATTGGCTCGGTTCGATCGCAAGTCGCGCTAAATTTCCTCGCCCTCGCGCCGCCTCGGATCGGGGGGATCTTGGGGGTCGGGACCGCCCTCGCCTTCGCCGGTCGCCGCGGCGTCGCGCCCCAAGGTGATGCTGCCGTCGCGCCCCAGCCGCACGTTGAGCCCCAGCCCGTTGAGCTCGCCCTCGATCGGCGCGCCCTCGTTGCCGATCAGCCCGTCGAGCCCGGGGATCACGATTTCGGGGGCGGGCTCGGTCTCCTCCACGGGCGCGCGCGCGGCCGAAACGCCCAGCGCGCTCGTCATGAAATCGCGCCACAGCCGCGCGGGGATGCCGCCCCCCGAAAGTCCCGGGTTGGGCGAATTGTCGTCATTGCCGACCCACACCCCCACCACCAGATCGCCGGCAAAGCCCAGGAACAGCGCGTCGCGCGAATCCTGGCTGGTGCCCGTCTTCCCAAAGGCATCGATGCTGAGCGCCGCGCGGTGCCCGGTGCCGCCGCCGATCGACGCGGCGAGCAGATCGCGCATCCCTTCCTGCACGCGCCCGCCCAAGGGGTGCGCGCGGTTGCCGAGCAGATCGAGCCAGCTCTTCTCCTGCGGCGCCTCCAGCCCATGCGGGCGCACCGGATAGGCGCCGGCGGCGATCGCGGCATAAGCCGCCGTCAGTTCGAGCAGCGAGGTGCCGCCGGTGCCGAGCGCGATCGTCGCCTCGCGCGGCAGCGGCGTCGAAATGCCCAGATCGCGCGCGGCGCGGATCACTTGATCGACGCCCACTTGCTGGGTGAGCCGCGCGGCGGCGACGTTGCTCGACCGCGCGAACGCCTCGCGCAGCGTCATTTCGCCGTGATAGCGCCCGTCGTTGTTCTTCGGGGCCCAATCGCCGATGGTGACGGGGGAATCATCGACCATCGAATCGGGCGTCATCCCCTGGCGCAAGGCGGCCAGATAGACGAACAGCTTGAACGCCGACCCCGGCTGGCGCCGCGCCTGGGTCGCGCGGTTGAACGGGCTTTTCGCATAATCGCGCCCGCCGACCATCGCCACCACGCGCCCATCCGGGCGCATCGCGACCAAAGCGACCTGCGCTTTCCTGAGCCCCGCGCGGCGCACCGCGCGCTCGGCGGCGCGCTGGAGCCGGGCGTCGAGCGTGGTGACCACTTTGGTCTCGGACGAGATGGCGCCGGCCTGGTCGCGCGCGGCGGGCAGCACCCAATCGGCGAAATAGCTGCCGTCGGGCAAGCGCTTGTCGGGGGCGAGCCGCAGCCGCGCCGGGCGCACCGCCGCCGCCTCGTCCTGGGTCAGCACCCCGGTGTCGGCCATGGCGGCGACGACGAGCTTTTGCCGCGCGCGCGCGCCGGCGAGGTTGCCGGTAGGGGCAAGCCGCGAAGGCGCCTTCACCAACCCGGCGAGCATCGCCGCCTGCGCGACCGAGAGCTTATCGGGCGTTGTACTGAAATAATGGCGCGCGGCGGCACTCAGGCCATAGACATTGTCGCCGAAATAAACGTTCGAGAGGTAGCGCGAGAGGATCGCGTCCTTGCTCAGCCACGCTTCGAGCCAAAAGGCGATCAGCATCTCGCGCAATTTGCGCGCGGCGGTGCGATCCGAATCGAGGAAGGCGTTTTTGGCGAGCTGTTGGGTGATCGTGCTGCCGCCCTCGCGCAGGCCCCCGGCGGCGACGTTATGCGCCATCGCCCGCGCGATGCCCCAGGGATCGACTCCCCAATGATCGCGAAAGCGCCGGTCCTCGATCGCAACGAAAGCGCCGGTCACATGCGCGGGGAGCGTGGCGGCATCGACGGGCTTGCCGATGATCGCCCCGCGCCGCGCGATCGGCGTCTTGCCGTCGGCGGCGAGCAGGGTGATGCTCGGCGGCGTGGGCGGTTCGAGCGATTTGGAAAGCGGCGCGGTGACCGCGAGCCAGCCGACCGCGACGAAGAACAAAATCAACAGCGCGCCCGCGCCACGCATGATCCAGCGCAGCCGACGCGGGCGGCGCGGCGGCGGGAGCGCTTCGTCCTCCACCCAAGCCGCGTCGTCGGTATCGGCATCGCGCGGATGCTCGGGAGGCGGGAGGCCGCCGGTCAATTCGAGCGGATCGAGCGGATCGGGCTCGGCGGGCGCCTGTCGCGGCGGGAAAATCTCTGGGCGCATCGCGACCGCTTTCTACCAGTCCCGCCGGGGCGGGCGCAACTGTATTACATCAACACTACACTCTAAGCAATAACCCGCGGCGGCTGGACGCGGCCGCGCCGCTCGGGCATCGCGGTGCCCGATGAGACTGACGCAAGGGACGAATAGGTGCGCGTGACGATCAAAGACGTCGCGCGCGAGGCCGGGGTTTCGATCAAGACCGTCTCGCGCGTTTTGAACGACGAAAAATACGTCGGCGCCGAAACGCGCGGGCGGGTGATGGCGGTCGTCGAAGCGCTCAACTTCCGCCCGAGTGCCGCGGCGCGGTCGCTCGCCGGGGGCAAGTCGCAGCAGATCGCGCTCGTCTGCGACAATCCCTCGCCCTATTATGTCTATGAAATGCAGCAGGGGGTGCGCGAGCGCTGCGCGCGCGAAGGCGTGCGGATGCTCGTCCAGCCCTATGATCGCGCCGCGACCGGGCTCGTCGCCGATATCGACGCGCTGATCAACACCGCGCATGTCGACGGGCTCATCCTCACCCCGCCGATCGCCGACGACGACGCCTTGCTCGATCGGCTGCGCGCGCGCGGCACGCCCTTCGTGCGCGTGTCGCCCGGCAGCTGCGCCGAGGGCAGCGACGCCGTGTTCATCGACAATGCGGCGGCGGCGGCCGAGATGGCGGCGCATCTGCTCGCGCTCGGCCACCGGCGGATCGGCCTGATCGCGGGCCATCCCGGCTATGCGGCGAGCGCGCAACGCACGCGCGGCTTTCTGGAAGCGCTCGCCGCCGCCGGGGTCACCCCCGAGCCGGCGCTGCTGCGCACCGGCACCTATGATTTCGCCTCGGGCGCGCGCGAGGCGTCGGCGCTGCTCGCGCTGCCCGCGCCACCGAGCGCGATCTTCGCCGCATCCGACGATATGGCGGCGGGCGCGCTCGCGACCGCGCACCGGCTGGGGGTGAAAGTGCCCGACCAGCTTTCGATCGCCGGGTTCGACGATACCGCGCTCGCCGCCGTGGTCTGGCCCGCGCTCACCACGATCCGCCAGCCGGTGCGCGCGCTCGGCCATGCCGCCGCCGATCTGCTCTTCGCCGCCACGCCCGGGGGCGAGCACCGCCGGCTCGACCATGCGCTGATCGTGCGCGAATCGACGGCGCGGGCGAGGGGATAGCGACGGCCTGGGGATGGCGCGCGCCGGCGAGAGCATCAAGCGCGGAATCTGAACCGTTCGCCTGAGCTCGTCGAAGGGCTGTACTGCCTTGCGGCCGTGGACAAGAAGAACGGTGCTTCGACAAGCTCAGCACGAACGGCAGGCATGCGGCTCTGATCAAGCGCGACGGCTAAAGCCCTTCGATCCGCGTGAGGCCGAAGCGCGCGAGCGCCGGGGCAAGCGCGCGTTCGGGCGCGCCGAGGCGGGTGAACACCGCGATCCCCTCCCCCCGCGCCGCCGGCCAGGCTTGCCCCTCGGTGAGTGACGCGACGCGGCGCGCGATCCCCGCCGCCCCGTCGACGAAGCGTAAGGGGCGTGGGGCGGCGGCGGCGAGTTCGGCCTCGACCAGCGGAAAATGGGTGCAGGCGAGCACCAAAGTGTCGATCCGATCGCCCCCCGCCTGATCGAGCAAGCCGGCGAGCGCGGCGGCGAAGCGCGCGGGCGCCACCGCTTCCCCGCGCAAGCGCGCCTCGGCGGCCGCCACCAAATCCGCCGAGCCATGGCGCAGCACCAGGCAATCCCCCGCGAATTCGCGCGCGAGATTGTCGACATAAGCCTGGCGTACCGTCGCCTCGGTGCCGAGCACGCCGATCGCGCGCGTCTGGCTGAGGCGCGCGGCCGGCTTGATCGCGGGCACGGTGCCGACCACCGGCAGATCGAGCGCCGCGCGCACCACCGGCAGCGCGATCGTCGAGGCGGTGTTGCACGCGATCACCACCAGCCTCGGCCGATAGCGCTCGACCAGCCGCCCGAGCAGCGCGGGCACGCGCGCGGCGATCTCGGCCTCGCTCTTGATGCCATAGGGAAAGCCCGCCGAATCGGCGGCGTAAACGAGCGGCGCGCGCGGCAGCAAAGCGGCGGTCGCGGCGAGCACCGACAGACCGCCGACGCCGGAATCGAAGAATAGCAAGGGAGCGGAGGAAGGAACCACCGCGCGCCCCTAGCGCGCCGTCGCCGGCCCGTGCAACGCGCGCTTGCGTCGGCGGACGAAGCCCGCTTTAGCTGGCTCCGAGAAAGGGCTGGGGATGACGAGCGCGGTTCTGCTGGCGCCGCTGGGCGCGCTATTGCTGGGCTATTTGCTCGGGTCGATTCCGTTCGGCCTGGTGCTTACCGCCGCAGCGGGCGCGGGCGATATCCGCAAGATCGGCTCGGGCAATATCGGCGCGACCAATGTGCTGCGCACCGGGCGCAAGGGGCTGGCGGCGCTCACCTTGTTGCTCGATCTCGGCAAGGGCTATGCGGCGGTGACGATCGCCGACGCGCTTTGGCCGGGCCACGCCCCGATCGCCGCCGCCGCCGCTTTCCTCGGCCATTGCTATCCGGTCTGGCTGGGGTTCAAGGGCGGCAAGGGGGTCGCGACACTCATGGGGATCGTGCTCGCGCTGCATTGGCCGAGCGCGCTGGTGTTCGCCGCCACCTGGCTCGGCCTGCTCGCGACGCTGCGGATCTCGTCGGCGGCGGGGATGCTCGCGGCGGTGAGCGCGCCGGTGAGCGCGGCCTTTTTCGGGCGGCTCGATCTGGTGCCGCTGATGCTCGCGCTGGCCGCGATCGTGCTGTGGCGCCACCGCGCCAATATCG
>LWDI01000091.1:22596-43139 GCA_002083475.1 Proteobacteria bacterium SG_bin5 | reverse complement strand
AGGGGGACGTGCTCGCCGGCGCGATCGGCGCCGCCTTCGCCAAATCGGATGCGTTCGCGGCGGCCCGGGCGGGCGTCTGGCGCCATGCCGCCGCCGCGCGGCGCTGCGCGGCCGGGATGATCGCCGACGATCTCGCCCGCGCGCTGGGGGGCGTGGCATGAGCCGCATCGTCCGCGTCGCCGCGCGGGGCGAGGGGGTGAGCGACGATGGCCGCTTCGCCCCGCTCGCCGCGCCGGGGGATTGGCTGGCCGAAGATGGCAGCGTGACGCCGGGGCCGCATCATCAGGCGCCGCCGTGCCGCCATTTTCCGACGTGCGGCGGCTGCCAGCTCCAGCATCTCGACGCCGCGAGCTATGCCGCATTCTGCACCGATCGCGTCGCCGGCGCGCTCGCCGCGCAGGGGCTGGAGAGCGTGATCCGCGCCCCCGCGCTGTCGCCGCCGCGCACCCGCCGCCGCGCGAGCCTCCATTATGAGCGCGGGCGGCTCGGCTTCAGCATGGCGGGGAGCCACCAGCTCGTCGATCTCGCCGAATGCCATGTGCTCGCGCCAGCGCTGTTCGCGCTGGTCGCGCCGCTCAAGCGATTGCTCGCCCGGCTCGCGCCCAAGCGCCGGGTAGAAATCCGGCTGACGCTCGCGGACCAGGGCGTCGATGTGCTGCTCTTGGGGGTGGCGGCCGAAGGGTTGGCGGCGGCCGAGGCGCTGACCGATTTCGCGCAAGCCCAGGGGCTCGCGCGGTTGAGCCTCGACGCCGGGCTCGGCCCCGAGACGCGCTGGGAGCCGGCGGCGGTGACGGTGACGCTCGGCGGGGTCGCGGTGCCGCTGCCGCCGGCCGCGTTCCTGCAAGCGACGCCCGAGGGCGAGGCGGCGTTGGTCGCGGGGGTGCGCGCGGCGCTGGGGGAGGCGCCGCTCGTCGCCGATCTCTTCGCCGGGCTCGGCACGTTCGCCTTCGCGCTCGAGGCGCGCGTCCATGCCGCCGAGGCCGCGCGCGACGCGGTGCTCGCGCTCAAGACGGCGGCGGGGCGGGCGCGGCGGCCGGTCGAGGCCGAGCACCGCGATCTTTATCGCCGCCCGCTCCACGGCGCCGAGCTCGATCGTTTCGCGGCGGTGGTGCTCGATCCGCCGCGCGCGGGGGCGCGCGAACAGGCGGCGGCGCTCGCCGCGTCGCGGGTGCCGGTGATCGCTTATGTTTCGTGCAACCCCAGCAGCTTCGCGCGCGATGTGAAGATATTGTGCGAGCAGGGCTATCGGCTCGATTGGGTCCAACCCGTGGGGCAATTCATCTGGTCGACGCATGTCGAATTGGTCGGGCGGCTGAGCCGGGGGTGATCGGACGAAGCGTCGCCCCGGCGAAAGCCGGGGCCTCTGGCCGACGGCGCGCGCCAGGAGCACGAGGCCCCGGCTTTCGCTGGGGCGACGCTTTAGGATGTAGGGGTTACGCTCGCTTCGCCGCGCCCAAGCTCGCCGCGCGCTTGTCGCGCTTGCCCATCAGCCGCAGCACGGTGCGCGCGGCCCAGGGCATGAAGCTCGGGCGCTTCAGCCGCGCGTCATAATAAGCGAAGCGCCGGTCGTTTTCCTCCAGGCAGAGCGCGAGCAGCCCGGTGAGCGTCACTTCCTCGTCGCTCCTCGCCTGGCTGCCGGTCACCGCGAAATTGGCGTCCTCCGCCGCGCCCCCCTCGATCCCGCGCGCGAGCCCCACCCGCTCCCAGGCAAGGAACAGCCAGACGGCGGCGACCATCAGCTCGAACCCCGGCCGCCGCCACCAGGGCATGGTCGCGCGGTACCAGGCGAGCCAATTGGCGAAGAGCAGGATGTGGCGGCCTTCCTCCTGCATCACCGGCTCGAACGTCTCGACCAATTCGGGCGGGAAATAGCCCGATCGCTCGGCGAGGCGGAACAAGCCGAAGGCGAAGAAACTGTCGATGCATTCGGAAAAGCCGGTGACGAGATAGGCCCAGAGCTTCAGCCGCGGCGCGGGATAGGGCGGCTCGGGCGCGAGCGCGATGCCATAGGCCTCGACCAGATTGGCGAGCACATGCTTGTGCCGCCCTTCCTCCCAGGCGTTGAGTTCGAGCGCGCCGCGCCAGGCCGGATCGGCGACGCTATGCGCATAGCTGAGCATGCGGATGCGCGCGCGCCCCTCGGTCTGGACGGCGATGTCCCAGATCGGCAGGCTGGTCAGCCGCGCGAGCGCCTCGGCATCGAGCCGGGGCCAATCGATGATGCTCGGCTTATAGGGGTTGAAGGTATCGCGAAACATCGCCGCGACCGCGCGGCTATGCTCGATCGTCCCCGGGCGCAATTCGCCCGGGTGGGGCGAGCGCCAATGACGCGCGCGTTCGTCGGCGATCGCGACCGTCGCGGCGTCGGCCCGGGCGTGATCGACCAGGTGCAGCCCGGCGGGGGGTGGGGGCAGATAATGGCGCACCGCGCGTCTCCCAGCGAAGCGCCCCTTGGGGGGGCGCGGCTCAGGATTTAAGCATCGCCGAAACACCATGCTTTGAAGAACGGGCCATGATCAAAGGCCCGGATTTGGGGCGTTTAGACCCAACCCTCGAGCACTTGATCGGGCGGCCGGTGACCATCGGCCCAAACGCGGATGTTGCGAATGACCTTCTCGCCGCTCGCGATCCGGCCCTCGTAGGTCGCGGAGCCCATATGCGGCGTCATCACCACATTGGGCAGCGCGAGCAGGCGGGGATCGATCGCGGGCTCGTGCTTCCACACGTCGAGCCCCGCGCCCGCGAGCCGCCCGCTTTCGAGCGCGTCGATCAGCGCATCCTCGTCGACGATCCCGCCGCGCGAGGTGTTGATGACATAGACATGCGGCTGGAGCAGCGCGATCCGCTCGGCGCTGAGCAAATTCTCGCTCTGCGCGTTGCGCGGGGTGTGGATGGTGAGAATGTCGATCGTCGCGAGCATCTCGTCGAGATTGGGATGCCACATCGCGCCCAATTCGGCCTCCAGCACCTTGGGCAGGCGCTGGCGGTTGTGATAATGGATCGCGAGCCCGAAGGCGCGCGCGCGCCGCGCGACCGCCTGGCCGATCCGCCCCATGCCGATGATGCCGAGCGCCTTGCCGCCGATGCGGTGGCCGAGCATCCCGCCCGGGCTCCACCCCTTCCACTCGCCCGATCGCACCAATTTCTCGCCCTCGGCGAGCCGGCGCGGCACCGCGACGATCAGCGCCATCGCCATATCGGCGGTATCCTCGGTGAGCACGCCGGGGGTATTGGTGACGATGATGCCGCGCCGGCGGCAAGCGGCGAGATCGATATGGTTCACCCCCGCGCCGAAATTGGCGATCAGCCTCAGCCGCTCGCCGGCTTGGTCGATCAGCGCGGCGTCGATCTCGTCGGTCACCGTCGGCACCAGCACGTCGCACGCTTGCATCGCCTGGGCGAACTGGTCGCGGGTGAAGGCGATGTCGGCGCGGTTGAGCGACACGTCGAACAGCGCGGCCATCCGATCCATCGTCGCATCCGCCAATTCGCGCGTCACGATCACCTTGGGATGGGGGACCTTGGCGAGCGGGCGTCTCAAATCGGGCATGGGTTAGAGGCTTGGCGAGCGACGGGCTTTGCGTCAACGGTGTAAAGCGGGCGCGGGGCGCGCGCCCTGAATTGCTTGGAGGTTTCATGCGCCTGGTCTTGTCGCTGCTCGCGCTCACCGCGCTCGTCGTCGCGCCGCTCTCGGCGGCGGAGAAGCGCGCCTATCCCTATTTCGCCTCGATCCGCGCGAGCAAGGCGCGGATGCGCAACGGCCCCGGACGCAATTTCCCGGCGAGCTGGCTCTACGTCCGCCCCGATCTGCCGGTGCGCGTGCTCGGCGCGTTCAAGGAATGGCGCAAGATCGAGGATCCGGGCGGCACGATCGGTTGGATGCAGGGCAATTTGCTGTCCGATGATCGCACCGCGATCGTGCTGTCGAGCGAAGCCACGCTTCACGCCGCGCCGGAGGCGGGGGCGAAGATCCTGTATCGCGCGGCGCCCGGCGTGGTCGGCCGGCTGAGCAAATGCGCGCGCGGCTGGTGCTTGTTCGACGCGCACGGCCGGGTCGGCTATGTCGAGGCGAACCGGCTCTGGGGCGTCGAGCCGACCGAAGCGCTGCCTTAGGGGGATCGCCCCAAGCACCGTTAATCTAGATTGGGAAGAAAAATCGGGACTTCCTAGCCGCTTGCGTTACGAATAACGCATGAAGATTTTGCTCGCCGAGGATGATGAGGTCACCGCCCGCCTGGTCGAACAGGGGTTGGTCGATCTGGGCCACCAAGTCACGCGCGCCGCGACCGGCGACGAGGCACTGAAAACGGGGGGCACCGATAGTTTCGACGTCGTCGTGCTCGATCGCATGCTCCCCGGAATCGATGGCGTCGAAGTGCTCACGCGGTGGCGCGCCGCCGGGGTTTCGACGCCGGTGCTGATGCTCACCGCGCTCGGCGGGATCATGGACCGTGTTTCGGGGCTCGAGGCCGGCGCCGATGATTATCTCGTCAAGCCCTTTGCTTTTCCCGAACTCACCGCCCGGCTCGCGGCATTGATGCGGCGCCCGCCGATCAGCGATTCGCAAACCCGGCTCGCGGTCGCCGGGATCGAGATGGACTTGATCAAGCGCGAAGTGCGGCGCGAGGGCAAGGAAATCCACTTGCAGCCGCGCGAATTCTCGCTGCTCGAACAATTGATGCGCCACGCCGGCAAGGTCGTCACCCGCACGATGTTCCTCGAACTCGTCTGGGGCTTCCATTTCGATCCGCAGACCAACATCGTCGAAAGCCATTTGAGCCGGCTGCGCTCCAAGCTCAACGAGGGGTTCGACAATGATCCGATTCAAACGTTGCGCGGCGTAGGCTATCGCATGCGCGCGGATGACTAGGCTCTTGGCGAGCGCGGCTTACCGCATCGCCTTCGTCTATGCCGCCATTTTCGCGCTGACCATCGCGGCGCTCGGGGTCACCGTCTATTTCGCCGCCGATCGCCAGATCGGCCAACAGCAAGACGAAACGCTGCGGCTCGAAGCGGCCGAACTCGTCGCCGAGCATGATGGCGACGACCTCAGCGAACTGCGCGCGACGATCGATGCGCGCGCGCGGGCGGGCGGGCGCAACAGCTTTCTCTACGGCCTTTACGACGCCCGGGGACGCTGGCGCGCGGGAACGTTGCGCTTCATGCCGCCGCCGCCCCGGGGCTTTCACTGGATGACGCTTGCCAGCGGGCCGACGCGCTTGCTCGTCGCGCCGCTGCGGCGGGGCGACATGCTCATCGTCGCGCTCGATGGCGACGCGCTCGGCGCGGTCGAGCGGATCATCCTGGAATTGACGCTCGCGGCGATGGGGATCGCGATCATCGTCGGCGTGGTCGGCGCGGTGCTGCTCGGCGGCTATTTGCGCCAGCGGCTGGAGATGGTGGGCGAAACCGCCGAGGCGATCGCGCGCGGCAATTTCGATCGGCGCGTGCCGGTCTCGCCGCGCGGCGACGAATTCGATCGGCTGGGGATGGCGCTCAATGCGATGCTCGATCGGATCGTGCAACTGCTCGAGAATCTGCGTCAGGTATCGAGCGACGTCGCGCATGACCTGCGCACCCCGCTCGCCCGGCTGCGCGGCGAGGTCGAACTCGCGCTCGGCACCGGCGAGGCGGCGGGCGACCCCCAGGTGCAGCACGCCGCGCTCGAACGCGCGCTCAAGCAGAGCGACGATTTGCTCAAGCTGTTCGCGGCGATCCTGCGCATTTCGGAGGTCGAGGGCGGATCGGTGAAGCGCGGCTTCGGCCTGGTCGACGTCAGCGCGCTCGCCGAGGATCTGCACGAGGCCTATGGCCCGGCGGTGACCGATGGCGGGCGCAGCATCGCCGCCGACATCGCGCCCGGGCTAATCGTGCGCGGCGACCGCGAGCTGATCGCGCAAGGGCTGATCAATCTGCTCGACAATGCCCAGCGCCACACCCCGCTCGGCACCCACATCTTGATCGCCGCGCGCGCGGCGGGGGCGGACGCGGTCGAACTCGAAGTCGCCGACGATGGCCCCGGCGTGCCGGAAAAGGACCGCGCGCGCGTGGTGCGGCGCTTCGTGCGGCTCGACCCGAGCCGGGGCGAGGGCGGGCATGGGCTGGGGCTCAATCTGGTCGCGGCGATCGCGGCGGCGCATGACGGGCGCCTCGTCATCGGCGACAATGCGCCGGGGCTGCGCGCGGTGCTGCTGCTGAAAGGGCGCCTGGGCGGGGGTGACGAAACGCGCGAAAAAATTTCGCCGGGTGCGTCGCCTTCTTAATTCTTGCGCGTTAGGCTGGCACGATGTCCACGCCCGCGCCGCACGCTTACCGTATCGAAATCGACCCCCATGACATCGACTTCATGGGGCATGTGAACAACGCGAGCTATTTGAAATGGGTGCAGGAAGCGGTGCTCTCGCATTGGCGCCAGCTCGCCCCCGCCGAGGCGATCGCCCAGCATCTGTGGGTCGCTCTCAAGCATGAGATCACTTATCGCAAGCCCGCTTTCTTGCAGGACGACGTCGTGGCGACCGTGCTGCTGGAGAAGGTACACGGTGCGCGCGCCTTTTATCAGACGATCATCAAGCGCGGTGAGGAGGTGCTCGCCGAGGTGCGCTCCAGCTGGTGCTGCGTCGATGCCGCCACCTTGCGCCCGGCGCGGCTGGCGGAAAACGTGATCGAGCGGTTTTTCGGGCGCGGCGAGGGGCGCTAGGCGCTCAGAACGATATCGGCTCGTAAGCCTTCATCTTGGTGTCGAGCCGGGGTCCCGCTGCTTAGCGACGAGGCAGAAGCGGGACCCCGAGAGAAACCGGGGGCGAGCTGCCCCCGGGTAAATCAAAAACGCGCGCGCCGATCAGCGCTGGCGATCGTTGACGTTGTCGGCCTTGTCGTCGGCCGCTTCGCGCACGTTATCGGCGGCTTCTTCAGACGCGTCGGCCTGGTTTTCCATCATCTCGCTCGCCTGGGCGTTGGTGGTGTTGTCCGCCATCGCTTCGAGCTGATCGCCCTGATTTTCGAGCGCATCGGCCGCCATCGCTCCGTTATTCTCGATCGCTTGCGCCTGCGGGCTCTGTTGGCAGGCGGCGAGCCCGCCCAGCGACAGCGCCGCGGCGACGAGGATCAGCTTCTTCATTTTTTGCTCCTTCGGCTATTCCCGGCCCTCCTGCCGGATCGAAGCGAACGAACGGGCAGCGCGGCGGACGGTTCCCTAAGGCTTCGGGCTGACCGGCCCCAATTCCTCGGGCGCGTTGGCCGCGAGCGCGAGCATCACCGTCCAGGCGGCGACGTTCTGGCGCAGTTGGTCGGGGTCGATCCGCTCGAGCGTATCCTCCGGGGTGTGATGATAATCGAAATAGCGCGTGCCGTCTTGATTGAGATCGACGACGGGCACGCCGGTCTTCACCAGCGGTTCGTTGTCGCTGCCGCCGCCGGCCAGATCATTGCCGCGCACGATGCCGAGCGGCGCGAGGCCCGCCGCGAGCCGGTCGCCGAGCGGCTTGGCGCTCGACGGCAGGTTCATCTGCACGCGCCACACGCGGTCGGCGCCGAAATCGCTTTCGGCGGTGAGCGCGTGGCGTTCCTTGCCATGCGCGGCGAAATAGGCGTCGCCCCCCTGGCCGCCGACTTCCTCGGCGCCCCACCAGACGACGCGGATCGTGCGGCGGGGCGCGGGGCCATCGAGCAACTGCTTGGCGGCCGCCGCCGTGATCGCGATGCCCGCGCCATCGTCGATCGCGCCGGTGCCCAGATCCCAACTGTCGAGATGCCCGCCGATCGCGATCACGCCCGCTTGTTGGTCGGTGCCGGGCACTTCGGCGATGACGTTGCCGGACTCGCGCATACCGATCTGGCGCGGGGTGAGCGTCAGGTGGAGCGTGACGGGGCCTTGCGCGACCATGCGCTCGAGATTGTTGGCGTCGGCGACCGAGAGCGCGGCGGCGGGGATGGGGGCCACGCCTTTCTCGAAATTGGTGGTGCCGGTATGCGGCCCGCGGCCCTGATCCGTGCCGATCGATTTGATGACGATCGCGAGCGCGCCCTTCTTCGCCGCGATATTGGGGCCGATGAAGCGCGCGGCGCCGAAATTGCGATAGCCCGAGCCGTCTTGCGTGCGCTTCATCGCGTTCGAGACGAAAGCGATCTTGCCCTTCAGGCTCCCCTCGGGCGCCGCGACGAGATCGGCGAAGCTTTTGAAGAAGACGATCGGCGCGGTGATGCCTTGCGCCGGCGTCGCCCCCGATTGGCCGAGCGCGGTGAGCCGCAAGGGTTGCGGGAAGGGGCTGACGACCTCGGCGGTCTCGACCCCGCGTTCCCACACCGGCATTTGATAGGTCTCGATATGGACGTTCTTGAAGCCGAGCGCGGTGAGCCGCTTGACCGCCCAATCGCGCGCGCGCGCCTCGGCGGGGGAGCCGGCGGGGCGCGGGCCGACTTCGGTCGTGAGCCCTTCGACCAGGCGATAAGCGACCTCGTCCTTCAGCGCCGCCTCGCGCAGGGCGGCGACGTCTTGCGCGAGCGCCGGGGCGGGGAGGGCGAGAGCGAGCAACAAGGCGGGGCGCGGAAATGGGCGCAAGGGTCAGGCTCCTTCGTTGAGCGGGGTGCGGACCGAGACGCCCAAGGCTCGGGCGGCGGCGGCCTGGCGGCGATCGGCGGTGATCAGGTCGAGGCCTAGCCTTTCGGCGATGGCGATGTGGAGCGCATCGGGCAGCCGCAGGCCGAGCGCGAAGTGCTGGAGGTACGCGGTAGCGCGGACGATGTCGGCGCCGATCAAAGCTTCGTGACGCCAAGCGTCGACCAGTTCGCCCAAGGTCGCGACCGCTTCCGCGCCCTCGGCCGCGTCGGCGCGTCTCGTGCGCAGCTGAACGCCGATCGCGGAAACGACTTCGCCGAAACCAAAGTCACTGTAACAAGGGCGTGGCGCCGCTTCGGCTAATGTTCGCAGCGTTGTCCAGCCTTGCTGCTGGAAATGCAACGTCGCGATCGTGCTGGCGTCCCAATAAGCGCTCAAAAGCGCTCCTCGTCGCGCATCGCGCGGATCAACGCCGCAGCATCCTCGACTTGAAGGCTCTTGGGCACGCGCGCGCGGATCGCCTCGATGTCCACGGCCTTCGCCCTTGGCTTGACCTCGGCCACCACCCGGCCGTCGCGCACCAGCACGACCTCGTCGCCGCGTTCGATCGCGTCCACCCAGGCGTCGCGCAGCGCCTCGACCGGGATTTCGAGCCGTTCCATGGCCATGATCCTAAGCCGCCCCTGTCGCGTTGCCAATAGCGGCCCCCGACGCTAAACCGCCGCCCGACTTCCCCCCTCCCCGGAGACCCCGCAGTGGCCGCGCAATACGCCTTCGTGATGAAGGACATGACCAAGACCTTCCCCGGCGCGCAAAAGCCGGTGCTCGCCAACATCAATCTGCAATTCTATCAAGGCGCCAAGATCGGCATCGTCGGCCCCAATGGCGCGGGCAAATCGACGCTGATGAAGATCATGGCGGGCATCGACACCGATTTTTCGGGCGAGGCCTGGCCGGGCGAGAATATCACCGTCGGCTATCTGGCGCAGGAGCCGCAGCTCGATCCCGCCAAGACCGTGCTCGAAAACGTCAAGGACGGCGCGCGCGAGACCGCCGACATGGTCGATCGCTTCAACGCCATTTCGGCGGAGATGGGCGATCCCAAGGACGATACCGATTTCGACGCGCTGATGGAGGAAATGGGCGATCTCCAGGCCAAGATCGACGCGGTCGACGGCTGGACGCTCGACAATCAGCTCGAAATCGCGATGGAGGCGCTGCGTTGCCCGCCCGGCGATTGGTCGGTCGAAAATCTTTCGGGCGGCGAGCGGCGCCGCGTCGCGCTCACCCGGCTGCTGATCCAAAAGCCCTCGATCCTGCTGCTCGACGAGCCGACCAACCATCTCGACGCGGAAAGCGTCGAATGGCTGGAAAATCACCTCAAGGAATATGCGGGCGCGGTGCTGATGATCACCCACGATCGCTATTTCCTCGACAATGTCGTCGACTGGATCCTCGAGCTCGATCGCGGCAAATATTTCCCCTATGAAGGCAATTACTCGACCTATCTCGAAAAGAAGGCCAAGCGGCTCGAACAGGAAGACCGCGAGGAATCCGGGCGCCAAAAGGCGATCAAGGACGAGCTGGAGTGGATTCGCCAGGGCGCCAAGGGCCGGCAGACCAAATCCAAGGCGCGTATCGCCAAGTTCGAGCAATTGGTCGAGGCGCAGCAGAACCGCACCCCCGGCAAGGCGCAGATCGTCATCCAAGTGCCCGAGCGGCTGGGCGGCAAGGTGATCGAAGTCAACGACATCGCCAAAAGCTATGGCGACAAGTTGCTGTTCGAGGGGCTGAGCTTCACGCTGCCGCCGGGCGGCATCGTCGGCGTGATCGGGCCGAACGGCGCGGGCAAATCGACGCTGTTCAAGATCATCACCGGCCAGGAACAGCCCGATCAAGGCTCGATCGACATCGGACCCACGGTGCGCCTGGGCTATGTCGACCAGAGTCGCGACGATCTCGATCCCAAGAACAACGTCTGGCAGGAGATTTCGGACGGGCTCGATTACGTAAAGGTCAACGGCCACGACATGTCGACCCGCGCTTATGTCGGCGCGTTCAACTTCAAGGGGCAGGACCAGCAGAAGAACGTCGGCAAGCTCTCGGGCGGCGAGCGCAACCGGGTGCATATGGCCAAAATGCTCAAGCGCGGCGGCAACGTTCTGCTGCTCGACGAGCCGACCAACGATCTCGACGTCGAAACCTTGGGCGCGCTCGAAGAAGCGATCGAGAATTTCGCGGGCTGCGCGGTGGTGATCAGCCACGATCGCTTCTTCCTCGATCGCCTGGCGACGCATATCCTGGCGTTCGAGGGCAATAGCCATGTCGAATGGTTCGAGGGCAACTTCGCCGCTTATGAGGAAGATAAGCGGCGGCGCCTGGGCGATGCCGCGGACCGGCCGACGCGGCTGGCGTATAAGAAGCTGACGCGGTGAGCGGTCAATCGGGGCGGCGACACACCGCCTCGATATTATGCCCGTCGGGATCGCGGACGAACGCGGCGTAATAGCCGGGGTCGTAATGCGGGCGGAGGCCGGGCGCGCCATTGTCGGCGGCCCTCACCGCGAGCGCGGCGGCGTGGAAGGCGTCGACCGCCGCTCGGCTGGGCGCGGCGAACGCGATGTGCAGCTTACCGCACACCGGCGCTTCGTCGACGATCCAGAAAAAGGGGCGGGTGCCGCCATAAGCGGCGACCTCGACCCGATCGACGAACCGCAGCAGCCGGCGAAGCCCAAGCGGGGCGAGGGCGGCGTCGTAGAAGCGGAGGGCGGCGGCGAAGTCGGCGACGCCGAACGTGATATGGTCGATCACAGGCTCGACGTATCGATCGCCAGCCCGTCGATCGTTTCCGCCCTCACGCACCCGCCAAAGGGCCATTGACGATTGGCCGCATAGCCTTCGGTTTCGGGCATCCAGAGTTGGTGGAGGATGCGGCCTTCGACGTCGGCGACCCAATATTCAGCGATGGCCGCTCGGGCATAAAGTCGGGCTTTTCGCTGAAGATCATGAGCGAGCGTCGTGTCGGCGACTTCGACCACCAGCGCGACGCTCGGCAAGGGAATGAAGCCGCTGCCCTGTGGCTCGCTCGTCAAAACGATGTCCGGCTCGGGCAGGCTGTGCCCTGGTATGGCAACACTCGCTTCGCCCAACACTTCCAATGACGTATCGATCCCCCGAAGGGCTCCGGCGAAGGCGATGATCAGCCGCGTCTTCACCCGCGCGTGCGGCCGGTGCTGCGCGTTCATGACCAGAATTTCCCCCTCGATCAACTCGCTCTTGGCATAGTCCGAGAAGGCGCCCGCTTGGTCGAGTAGGACGAAGTCCTCGATGCGCAGCTTCACCGGATGCGGCACCGTCGCGAGAGGACTAAGCTCGGTCATCGTCGAGGGCTTAGCATAAACTCCGGGCGGCGATAATGCCCGCCTCACGCCGTGAAGCGCTTGGTGAACCCCTTGGGCAGCCGCTCTTCGGCGGGCTGGATCTCGAGATGGTCGACGCGGGCGCGCGGCGGGCCTTGGCGGGCGGCGTCGAGCAGCGCTTCGATCGCGCTGGGGTCGCCCGCGACCAGCAGCTCGACGCGCCCGTCGCGCAGATTGCGTACCCAGCCGGCGACGTGGAGCTCGCTCGCGCGGCGCACCATATAGTCGCGAAAGCCGCAATTCTGCACTTTGCCGCTGATGAAGACGCGCTGCATCACGGTCACCGTCATTTCTTCGTTACGCATGGCAACCCCTTGATCGCGCGGCCTTTTACCACTGCATGGTGAATAGCTCCCCAACGCCCGGCTCGGCCTGGCGCAATCGTTGCAGCCTTGGTCGAAAAGCGCGTCAGCCGGGATAGCGGATCGCGATCACTTCATAGTCGCGCTCGCCGCCGGGCAGCGTGACGCGGCGCAGATCGCCCACCGCCGCCCCGCGCAGCGCCCGCGCGATGGGGGCGTTCCAGCCGATCTTGCCCGCGCTCGCCTCGGCCTCGTCGTCGCCGACCAAGGTGAGCGTGCGGCGCGTATCGTCCTCATCGGCGATCTCGACCGTCGCGCCGAACCAGACACGCGCCTTGTCGGCCTGGGCGGCGGGATCGATCACCTTGGCCGCTTTCATGCGCTTGGCGAGCCAGCCGAGCCGGCGGTCGATCTCGCGCAAGCGTTTGCGGCCATAGATATAGTCGCCATTTTCGGAGCGATCGCCATTGCCCGCCGCCCAGGCGATCACCTCGACGAGCTTGGGGCGTTCCTCGCCGAGCAATTGGTCATATTCGCGGCGCAGCGCGGCGAAGCCGGCGGGGGTGAGATAATTGGGGCGGTCCATCGCGCCCGGTTAGCCCGTCGCGCCCCGATCGCTCAAGCCGGGCGGCGGCCGAGATACCAGCTGAGCCGCGCCTGCCCCTGCGAGCGCGCGCGCGCCGGGTTGAGCAGATCATAGACCACGGCATTTTCGAGCACGCGCTGCACATAGTTGCGCGTCTCCGAAAACGGAATCGATTCGACCCAATCGATCGGGTCGATCGTGCCCATGCGCGGATCGCCATAAGCGGCGAGCCATTTGTTCACGTTACCCGCTCCCGCGTTATACGCCGCGATCGCCAGCGGATAGCTGCCGTAATTATTGTAGAGCCGCTGGAAATAAGCCGATCCGAGCTGGATATTGTAATCGGTATCGGTGGTGAGCGCGCTGGTGTCATAAGGCAGGCCGAGCTTGCTCGCCTGTTCGCGCGCGGTGGCGGGCATCAGCTGCATCAGCCCGCGCGCGCCGACGCGACTGACGGCGGCGCGATCGAACTGGCTTTCCTGCCGTGCGATCGCATGAACCAGCGTCCAACTGTCGTTCGCAGCCGCCGGCACTTTCACGCTCGGATAGCCGGCGAGCGCATAATCGGCGAGGCCGTTGGTCACCGCGCTGCGCCCCACCATCACCCCCAGATCGGGGCGGCCGAGGCTGCGCGAGAGTTCGGCGGCGAGCACATGGTCGCTCTCGCTTTTGGCGTCGAGCGCGATCTGGCGGACGAACGCGGTCTGGTCCTGATAGGCGCCGGTCGAGCCCAGATAGCGCGCGGCCTGGACGGTTTCGCGCGCCAGAAACGCCTCGCGCGTCGCGCTCTCGACCGGGCGCTGGAGCTGCGCGGCGGGGGCGGCGAGCGCGCGGCCGAGCTTTTCGCTCGCGAGCTGGCCGTAAAATTGCCCGGCATAGGCCGACGCCTGCTCGAAATAGCCGCGCGCGGCCTCGGGATTGCCGGCGCGTTCGGCGGCGCGCGCCGCCCAATAAAAGCCCTTGGCGCGCGTTTGCGGCGATTGCGCGGCGCGCGCATAGCGATCGAACAACGCGACCGCCTCGGCGGGGCGGGCGAGCGTCTTCACCGCGGTCTGCCCCGCGAACCACATCAGATCGGTATAGACGTCGCGCTCGCCATAGGGGCGCTGCGAGACGTCGGTGCCCTGGGGATAGCCGTCATCGACTTGGCGGGCGATGTCATAGGCTTGCTGATAGCGCGCGTCGGCGGCGGCGCCCTTGGCCTGGTCGAGCAGCAGCTCGTACCACGCCTCGACATTGGCGGGCGGCCGGGCGAAGCCGTGCGGCCGGGCGAGCAGATCGCGCGCTTCGCTCCAGCGATTGGCGTTCTTCAGCCAGATCGCGTGATCGGCGAGGAAGCCCGCATCGTCGGCGAAGCGATCGGCGACGGCGGCGGCGCGCGCGCCGGCATCGGGCGCGCGGGTGCGCAGCGCGAGCCGCAGCTCGAACAGCTCGCGCCGCGCGGGGCTGACGAGCGCGAGCTGGCGCTGCGCCGATCCGGTCGCCCCCGCCCAGAGCAGGGCGTCCATCCGCGCGTCATGATCGGCGCTGGTGAGCACCCCGGCGAAGCCCGCGAGCAGCGCGGCTTCATCCGATGGCGGCAGCGCGCCGCGCACCCAGGCGGCGCGGGCGGCGTCGTTCGCCTCGCTCGTCAAGCCAGTCGCCTTGAGCGCCTCGGCGAAGCGAACCATGCCGGTGGGGGTGAGCGGCGGGAAGCGGCGGAAGAAATCGACCGCGACGCCGGGCGACCAGCTCGCGGTATCGAGCGCGCGTTCGGCGGCGCGGCGGCGGTTCGCCTCGCCCGGCCAGCCGGGGTGGGCGAGCAGGAAGCGGGCGTAAACGTCGAAGCTATAGCTATCAGACTGTTCCAGCGCCTTCCACTCGGTGATCGCGGCGGCGAGCGCGGGCGCTTGGGGATCGGCGGGCATCCGGCGCAGTTGGTCGCCATAAGGCGCGAGCTGATCCTGCGGGGTGGCAGCGATCGCGAGGCCAGAGGCGCCGGCGAGCAACATCAGGGGGCGCAGCAAAGCGAGCATGTGGACAGGATAAGCGATTCGCCGCTATCTGTCGCGCCTCATTCGGGCGGCGGCGCGACGATTTGTCGCAAAAGCGCCGCGACTTGCGGGAGCTTAAGCGATGTTTTCGGGTTCCATCCCCGCGCTCGTCACCCCCTTCGACGCGGCCGGCCGGTTCGACGAAGCCGCCTATCGCGCGCTGATCGACTGGCAGATCGCCGAGGGCTCGGCGGGGCTGGTGCCATGCGGCACGACCGGCGAGGCGGCGACGCTCACCGCCGACGAGCATTTCGCGATCGTGCGCGTTTGTGTCGACCAGGCGGCGGGGCGTGTGCCGGTGATCGCCGGGGCCGGGTCGAACGACACGCGCGTCGCGATCGCCAATCTCGCCGCGGCCAAGGCGGCGGGGGCGGATGCGGCGCTGATGGTGCCGCCTTACTACAACCGCCCCAATCAGGAGGGGATTTTCCGCCATTTCGAGGCGGTGGCGGCGAGCGCCGACCTGCCGATCATGCTCTACAACGTGCCCGGCCGCACCGTGACCGATATCGCGGTCGAGACGATGGCGCGGCTGGTCGCGGCTTACCCCAAGAGCTTCGTCGCGGTGAAGGACGCGACCGGCGCGCTCCAGCGGGTGACCGCGCAGCGGCTGGCGTGCGGCGCGGGGTTCGCGCAGCTTTCGGGCAATGACGAGACCGCGCTCGCCTTCAACGCGAGCGGCGGGGTGGGGTGCGTCTCGGTCACCGCCAATGTCGCGCCGCGCCTGTGCGCCGATTTCCAGGCGGCGTGCGCGGCGGGCGATTACGCGGCGGCGCGGGTGCTGCACGATCGGTTGTTCCCGCTCCATCTGGCGCTGTTCAGCGATGCGTCGCCCGGGCCGGTGAAATATGCGATGACGCGCGTGCGCCCCGATTTTCCGACCGGCCTGCGCCTGCCGATGACCTGGCCGAGCGACGCGAGCCGCGCGGCGGTGGATGCGGCGCTGGCGACGGCGCTGGCGGCCTGAAGCCCCCGGCCCGTTCGCCCCGGGCTTGGCGAAGGCCGCTCCTTTTTGGCGACCGGCGAAAAGAAGAACCGTGCTTCGACGCGCTCAGCACGAACGGGCCGGGGAGCGATGTCACGCCCCGGTAGCTTTTCGCCCGCACCCCGCTTACATGCCGCTCCCTTATGCCGCGTCCCAAGCCCGCCCTGTTCGACAAGAAGAAGATCGTCGCCGAAAACCGCCGCGCGCGGTTCGATTATGCGATCGAGACGGTGTATGAGGCGGGCATCGCGCTCACCGGCACCGAGGTGAAGTCGCTGCGCTTCGGCGAGGGCTCGATCGCCGAAAGCTATGCCGAGGTGAAGGACGAGCAGGTCTGGCTGGTCAATTCGAACATCCCCGAATTCAGCCATGGCAATCGCTTCAACCACGAGCCGCGCCGCCCGCGCAAATTGCTGCTCCACGCGCGCGAGATCGGCAAACTCCACGGCGCGGTCGCGCGCGAGGGGATGACGCTCGTGCCGCTCGCCATTTATTTCAACGGCAAGGGCCGCGCCAAGGTCGAGCTCGCGCTCGCCAAGGGGCGCAAGACGCACGACAAGCGCGAGCATATCAAGGAACGCGACTGGAAGCGCGAGGCGGCGCGGCTGCTGCGCGATCGCGGCTGACCGTTCCCCGACCAAAGTCGTTGGTTTCGCGTGAAACGGATTTGACGCGGCGTATCGTTTGGATAGAACACGCACGCCACTTTCGCCGTCGAGGAAATTTCATGCGTCGTTCGCTTATCGTTACGAGCTTGCTCGCCACCGCCGCGCTCGCGGGCATCGCCGTCGCCAAGGACGCGGCCCCCACCGTCCAAACCGCCGCCAAGCCCGAGATCGGCAGCTTCGGCTTCGACGAGGCGGGCATGGACCGCCAGGTGAAGCCTGGTGACAGCTTCGCCGATTATGCGAGCGGCGGCTGGAAGCGCGCGACCGAAATCCCCGCCGACCGCTCGACCTATGGGATGTTCCACCGGTTGCAGGATCGCTCGCTCGATCAGACGCGCGCGATCCTGGAGGAAACCGCCGCCAAGCCGGGCAGCAAGATCGGCGATTTCTACGCGAGCTTCATGGACCAGGCGACGATCGACGCGAAGGGCGCGGCGCCGATCCAGCCCTGGCTCGCCGAGATCAAGCAATCGGGCGATCGCGACGCGCTGATCGTCACCCTCGCCAAGCTCCAGCGCGTGGGCGTGGGCGGGCTGGTCGGCTTTTACGTCAATCAGGACGAGAAACAGCCCGATCGCTATATCGTGCATATGGCGCAAAGCGGCCTGGGGCTGCCCGACCGCGATTATTATCTCCAGCCCAAGTTCGAGCCGCTGCGCCAGGCCTATGTCGCCAACAGCGCCAAGATGTTCGAGCTGATCGGCGACGGCGCCAACGCCGCCGCGCGCGCGCAAGCCGTGTTCGAGTTCGAAAAGCAGCTCGCCGGGGTCCATTGGTCGCGCATCGAATCGCGCGACGACGACAAGACCTATAACAAATGGCAGGCGAGCGATCTCGACACCAAGGCGCCGGGCATGCCCTGGGGCGCGTTGCGCGCGGCCTATGGCATCGCCGGCGAGCGCGAGCTGATCGTCAGCCAGCCGAGCGCGATCACCGGCGAGGCGAAGATCTTCGCCGCCACCCCGATCGCGGTGCTGCGCGATTATGCAACGCTGCGCACCGTGCGCGCCTTCGCGAGCTATCTCGCCAAGCCGATCGACGACGCCAATTTCGACTTTTACGGCAAGACCCTGTCGGGCCAGCCGCAGCAGCGCGATCGCTGGAAGCGCGCGGTGAACGTCACCTCGGGCGCGCTGGGCGAGGAGATCGGCAAGGTCTATGTCGCGCGTTACTTCCCGCCCGAAACCAAGGCGGCGGCCGATCAGCTGGTGAAGAACGTGATCGCGGCGATGGGCGACCGCATCCGCAATTTGAGCTGGATGACGCCCGAGACCAAGGCGAAAGCGCTCACCAAGCTCGCCTCGTTCACGCCCAAGATCGGCTATCCCAGCCAGTGGCGCGATTATTCGAAGCTGAGCGTCGCGCGCGGCGATCTGGTCGGCAATGTCGCGCGGGCGAACGCCTTCGAATATGATCGCGGGATCGCCAAGCTCGGCAAGCCGATCGATCGCGGCGAATGGTTCATGACGCCGATGACGATCAACGCTTATGCCAATCCGGTGATGAACGAGATCGTCTTCCCCGCGGCGATCCTGCAACCGCCCTTCTTCGACGCCAAGGCCGATCCGGCGGTGAATTACGGCGGCATCGGCGCGGTGATCGGGCATGAGATCAGCCATCATTTCGACGATCAGGGCCGCAAATATGATCCGACCGGCAAGCTCACCGATTGGTGGACCCCGGCCGACGTCGCCGCTTTCGACAAGCTCACCGCGCAATTGGTGAAGCAATATGATGCCTATGAGCCGCTGCCGGGCCAGCATGTGCAGGGCGCGCTGACGCTGGGCGAGAATATCGCCGATCTCGCGGGGCTGTCGGTCGCGCTCGATGCCTATCATCGCTCGCTCGGCGGCAAGCCCGCGCCGGTGATCGACGGCTTCACCGGCGACCAGCGTTTCTATCTCGGCTGGGCGCAGGTGTGGCGCACCAAATATCGCGACGCCGCGCTCCAGCAGCAGCTCGTCGTCGACCCGCATTCGCCGGGGGATCAGCGCGCCGCGGTCGTGCGCAATCTCGATCCCTGGTATGCCGCCTTCGGCGCGCGGCCCGGCGAGAAACTCTATCTCGCCTCGGACGCGCGGGTGCGGATCTGGTGAACGAAGGGCGGCCTCGGGGCCGCCCTTTTCTCTTTGCGCCGCCGGCTAGGCGCGGGAAGTCGGTTCGATCGATCGGTAAAATCTGGAGAGTGAAAATGCGGGTTCGGCATGGCATGATGGTAGCGGCGGTGGCGCTCGTCGCGGGGGTCGCGGTCGCGGCGCCGCTGGCGAAGCCGGCGATCGGCGTGTTCGGCTTCGACGAGACGGGCATGGACCGCGCGGTCCAGCCCGGCGACGATTTCGACGTGTTCGCCAATGGTGGGTGGGAACAGCGCACCCAAATCCCCGCCGACAAACCCAGCTTCGGCGCGTTCGACACGTTGCAGGATCTCTCTCAGCAGCGCACGCGCGGCTTGCTCGAGGCGGCGGGGCCGAACAGCAAGATCGGCGCCGCTTATGCCGCTTATCTCGATACCGCCGCGATCGACGCCAAGGGGCTCGCGCCGATCCAGCCCTGGCTCGCCGAGATCAAGGCGGTGAACGACAAATCGGCCTATGTCCAGCTGCTGTCGCGCGCCGCGCGCAACGGGGTCGATGGGCCGTTCGCGGGCGGGGTGGGGCCTGATCAGAAGGACCCCAATGCCTATACGCTCCAGCTCGGCCAGGGCGGGCTGGGGATGCCCAACCGCGACTATTATCTCAGCAACGATCCCAAGCTCGTTGAAACCAAGGCGAAATATCAGGCGCATCTGGCGAAGATGCTGACCCTTGCCGGCGAAAGCGACGCCGAGGCGCGCGCTGCGGCGATCGTCGCGTTCGAAACCGCGATCGCCAAGGCGCATTGGGACAATATCCGCAGTCGCGACGCCGACCAGACCTATAACAAAATGTCGCTCGCCGATTTGCAGGCGATGGCGCCGGGCTTCGATTTCGTCGCGCTGATGAAAGCGAACGGCTATGCGACCGAGACGCTCGTCGTCCGCCAGCCGAGCGCGATCACGGGCGAGGCCAAGCTGATCGCCGACGCGCCGCTCGCGGTGCTCAAGGATCAGCTGCTGGTGCGCTCGCTCGACGAATTCGCCGATGTGCTGCCCCAGGCGTTCGACGCCGAGAATTTCGCTTTTTACGGCACCGCCTTGCGCGGCACGCCGCAGCAAAGCGACCGCTGGAAGCGCGCGGTCAATTGGACCTCGGCGGCGGTGACCGACGAAGTCTCCAAAATCTACGTCGCCAAATATTTCCCGCCCGCGACCAAGGCGGCGATGGACGTGCTGGTGAAGAACATCATCAAGGCGATGGACAAGCGCATCGACAAGCTCGCCTGGATGACGCCCGCGACCAAGGTGAAGGCCCACGCCAAGCTCGCCGCTTTCACCCCGCGCATCGGCTATCCGAGCCAGTGGCGCGATTATTCGGCGCTCACCATCACCCCGGGCGACGCCTTCGGCAACCAGCTGCGCGCCAATCAATGGGCGTTCGACTATAATCGGAACAAGCTCGGCAAGCCCGTCTATCGCTGGGAATGGGGCCTCGCGCCGATGACGGTGAACGCCCAGGCCAACCCCACGCTCGTCGCGATCACTTTCCCCGCCGCGATCCTCCAGCCGCCCTTCTTCGATCCCAACGCCGATCCGGCGGTGAATTACGGCGCGATCGGCGCGGTGATCGGCCATGAGATGAGCCATCATTTCGACGATCAGGGCTCGAAATATGATGGCACCGGCAAGCTCACCACCTGGTGGACCCCCGCCGACGTGAGCGCCTTCAAGGAGCGCACCGCCAAGCTCGTGGCGCAATATGACGCTTATGAACCGCTCCCCGGATTCCATGTGAAAGGCGGCCTCACGCTCGGCGAGAATACCGCCGATATCGCGGGGCTGAGCGCGGCGCTCGACGCTTATCACGCCTCGCTCGGCGGCAAGAAGGCGCCGGTGATCGACGGCTTCACCGGCGACCAGCG
>LWDI01000091.1:0-22530 GCA_002083475.1 Proteobacteria bacterium SG_bin5 | reverse complement strand
ATCCCCACGCCCCCGCCGAGCAGCGCGTGTGGACCGTGCGCAACATGGATGCCTGGTATGCCGCGTTCGGCGCCAAGCCCGGCCAGAAGCTTTATTTGGCGCCCGCCGAGCGCGTGCGCATCTGGTAAGCGCCGATCGCTAGGCCCCGGCGGGAAAGGCGTGACGGGTAAGGCTTGACGGGGGCGATGGCTGGGCCATGACGCGGTGATGGCCAGCCTCGCCACCGCACCTCCGTCGCGCACCCCCGCGCTGATCGCTCTGCTCGCGGGGCTCGGCGCGGGCGGGCTGATCCTATGGGCGGCGGGCGACTGGCGGATCGCGGCGGGGTTCGCCGCGAGCGCGCTGCTCGGGCTCGGGTTGATCGCGGCGGCGGTGGGGCTCAGGCGCCCGGCGGCCGCGCTCGCGCCCGAGCGCGATTGGGGCCTCGCCTGCGCGCTCGCCGATGTCGCGAGCGAGGCGATCGCGGTCACCGATCATGGCGGGCGGCTCGTCTGCGCCAACGAAGCCTATCAAGCGCTGTTCGCGGGGCTGCCGACTCCGCCCAATCTGCCGCTCGGCGAAACGCTCGTCGCCGCGCTCGCCGACGCCGGCCGCGCGGCGTGGCGCGATGGCCTCGCGACGGCCAAGCTCGCGCTCCCGGGCGGCGAGGCGCGGCTGAGCGTCGCGCGCGTCGGCACGAGCGAGGAATTGCTCGTCTGGCGGATCGCGGTGCGCGAGCGCCACGATCTGGCGGGGCAGGCCGAGACGCTCATCACCGGCCCGGTCGGCGCGCGGCTGGGGAGCGCGGGGGTGATGATCGCCTTGCTCTCGCCCGAGGGGCGGGTGCGCGCGGCCAACCCCGCGCTCGCCGCGCGCGCGGCGGGCGAGGGCGCGATCGACGGGCGCGACTTCGCGCAGTTCCTCGCGACCGACGCCGAGGGCCGGCTGCGCTTCGCGCGCGAGGGCGAGCGCGGCACGCCGCTGCGCCTGGTGCAACTGCCCTTTCTCGAGGGCGAACGCGCGCCGCTGCTGATCGCGCTGCTCGACGAGGAGGCGGCGCTGGGCGCGGCGGGGGGCGCGGCGGCGGTGCAGGCGCTGGTCGGCTTGCTCCCGTTCGGCATCGCGCTGGTCGATCGCGAGGGGCGCTTCGTCGAGATGAACCCCGCCTTCCGCCGCGCGGCGATGGTCGATCCGGCCGCGCCCCCGCTCTATCCCGGCGATCTGGTGGTGCGCGAGGACAAGGCCGCGCTCGCCGACGCGGTGCGGCGCTTCGCCAATGGCGCGAGCCACGCCGCCGAGATCGCGGTGCGGCTGCGCGCGCGGCCCGAGGACGCGGTGTCGCTCACTCTCGCCGGGGCGCGCGGGCTGGGCGAGGCGGCGGTGCTGCTCGCGCTCAAGGACAGCGGCGAGGAAGGCCGGCTGAAGCGCGAGGTGGCGCAGGCGACCAAGATGCAGGCGGTCGGCCAGCTCGCGGGCGGGGTCGCGCATGATTTCAACAATATCCTGACCGCGATCATCGGCCACTGCGACCTGATGCTGATGCGCCACGCGCCCGGCGACAGCGATTATGACGATATTCAGCAGATCCGCGCCAATTCGAACCGCGCGGCGAGCCTAACGCGGCAATTGCTCGCTTTCTCGCGCCAGCAGACCTTGCGCCCGCAGGTGCTGCAATTGCCCGACGTGATTTCCGAAGTCTCGGCGCTGCTCAAGCGCTTGCTGGGTGAGACGGTGCGGCTGGAGGTGACGCATGGCCGCGCGCTGGGGGCGGTGCGCGCCGATCCGGGGCAGCTCGAGCAAGTGGTGATGAACCTCGCCGTCAACGCCCGCGACGCGATCCTCGCCAAGCCGCCGCGCGGGGGCGGGGTGCTGCGGATCGAGACCTTCGCCGTCTCCGCGCAACAAGTGCGCAAAATGGGCGCCGATTTCATGCCCGCGGGCGATTATACCGCGCTCGCGATCAGCGACAATGGATCGGGAATCCCGCCCGACGTCTTGCCCAAGATCTTCGAGCCGTTTTTCACCACCAAGGAAGTCGGCAAGGGCACGGGGCTGGGGCTGTCGACCGTCTATGGCATCGTCAAGCAATCGGGCGGCTATATCTTCGCCGATTCGGTGCCGGGCGAGGGGGCGCGCTTCACCATCTACCTCCCGGTCCACCGCGCCGAGGCGCCCGCCAAGGCGCCGCGCCCCGCCGCCGCCAAGCCCGCCGAGCTTTGGGGCACCGGCACGATCCTGCTGGTGGAGGACGAGGATATGGTGCGCGCCGTCGCCGAGCGCGCGCTTACCCGCCAGGGCTATAAAGTGCTCGTCGCCGAACATGGCGAAGCCGCGCTCGAGCTGCTCGGCCGGATCGACAAGCCCGATCTGCTCGTCTCCGACGTGGTGATGCCGCAGATGGACGGCCCCACGCTCGTCCGCCAGGCGCGCGCGCGCTATCCCGATCTGCCGATCCTCTTCATGTCGGGCTATGCCGAGGAGCAATTGCGCAAATCGATCGATCTGGCGAACGTCGCGTTCCTCCCCAAGCCCTTTTCGGTCCAGCAATTGGCCGAAGCGGTGCGGAATGCCTTGGCGGCGCGCTGATCGCGCTTTAGGGGGAAGTGTATGACCGTTCAGAAAATTCTCGTCGTCGAGGACGAACCGTTGATCGCGATGATGATCGAGGATTTTCTCGATATGCTCGGCAAATCGCACGCCGGCACGGTGGATAACGTCGCCGAGGCCTTGGCGATGGTCGAGGCGGGGGGGATCGATGCCGCGATCCTCGATTTGAACCTGCGCGGCGGCGAGACGAGCTGGCCGGTCGCCGAGCGGCTGGCGCAGGCGGGCGTGCCCTTCATCTTCGCGAGCGGCGGCCTGGGCGAGCGCGTCGACCCGCCGTTCGACGATCGCCCGGTGCTGCCCAAGCCCTTCACCATCGACGCGGTCGCCAAGGCGCTCGATTCGCTCGGCTGAGCCGGCAACCGCCGCCGCCGCCGCCCGTTGATGCCGCTCCCCACTTGCAGGAGCGAGCGATGAGCGATGATCTTTCCCGGCGGAGCGTGATGAGTGGCGTCGCGATCGGCGCGGCCTCCGCCTTGGGGGGCGGGTCCGCGCTCGCGCAGGGCGGCGAGGGGCGGGCCGAGGCGGTGCCGCTCGAGGACCCCCGCGCGCGCCACCCCAAGCCGCCGTTCAAGCGCCAGCAACAGCCCTGGCCGGGGCTCGCGAGCAAGATGGAGCCGCGCCCCGATCATGGCGAGCGCAGCTATCGCGGCTCGGGCCGGCTGAAGGGTCGGCGCGCGCTGATCACCGGGGGCGATTCGGGCATGGGCGCCGCCGCCGCGATCGCCTTCGCGCGCGAGGGCGCCGACGTCGCGATCAACTTCCTGCCCGATGAGCAGCCCGACGCCGATCTGGTGCTGCGCGAGATCAAGGCGGCGGGGCGTAAGGGCATCGCGCTGCCCGGCGATCTGCGCGACGAGGGCTTTTGCCGCGCGCTCGTCGATAATGCCGCCAAGCAGCTCGGCGGGCTCGATATTCTGGTGCTCAACGCCGCCCGCCAACAGGCGCACCAATCGATTCTCGACATCAGCAGCGAAAATTTCGATTGGACGATGAAGACCAATATCTACGCGCCCTTTTGGATGACCCAGGCGGCGCTCGCGCATCTGAAGCCCGGCGCGGTGATCATCGGCACCACCTCCGAACAGGCGGACGATCCGTCGCCCGATCTTTATGATTATGCGATGACCAAGGCGGCGACGACCAGCTATGTCCGTAGCCTCGCCAAGCAATTGGCGAGCCGCGGCATTCGCGTGAACGGGGTCGCGCCAGGGCCGATCTGGACCCCGCTCCAGGTATCGGGCGGGGCGTCGATGGAAAAGCTCGAGCAGTTCGGCGGGCAAACGCCGCTCGGCCGCCCGGGCCAGCCCGGCGAGCTCGCCGGCATTTATGTCGCGCTCGCCGAGCCCGGCAACAGCTTCGCGACGGGCCAGGTTTATGGCGCGATGGGGGGCGGCGGCAAACCCTGAGATCGCGCCTTGTTCCCCTCTTGTTCGATCGGAACATTTGTTGTACGCAGCAGGCTTGAACAGGCCCAGCGATCGGGCTAGCGAGGAGCCTGGCGATGACGAAGCTCAAGGTGGTCGAAACGATGGCGGTGGCGGACAAGGCGGCGGCGGACCGCCAAAAGGCGCTGGAGGCGGCGCTCGCGCAGATCGACCGCGCGTTCGGCAAGGGCTCGGCGATGCGGCTGGGCGACAAGGCGACGATGCAGGTCGAGGCGATCTCGACCGGGTCGCTCGGGCTCGACATCGCGCTCGGCGTGGGCGGCCTGCCGCGCGGCCGCGTGATCGAGATTTACGGGCCGGAAAGTTCGGGCAAAACGACGCTCGCGCTGCACGTGATCGCCGAGGCGCAGAAGCAGGGCGGGATGGCCGCGTTCGTCGATGCCGAACATGCGCTCGATCCGGTTTATGCCAAGAAGCTGGGGGTCGATATCGATCAGCTGATCGTCTCGCAGCCCGATACCGGCGAACAGGCGCTGGAGATCACCGATACGCTGGTGCGTTCGAACGCGATCGACGTGCTGGTGGTCGATTCGGTCGCCGCGCTGGTGCCGCGCGCCGAAATCGAGGGCGAGATGGGCGACAGCCATGTCGGTTTGCAGGCGCGGTTGATGTCGCAATCGCTGCGCAAGCTCACCGGCTCGATCAGCCGCTCGCGCTGCATGGTGATCTTCATCAACCAGCTGCGCCAGAAGATCGGCGTGATGTACGGCAATCCCGAGACGACGACCGGGGGCAACGCGCTCAAATTCTACGCGAGCGTCCGCCTCGACATTCGCCGCACCGGCCAGATCAAGGACCGCGAGGACATCATCGGCAACACCACCCGCGTGAAGGTGGTGAAGAACAAGGTCGCGCCGCCGTTCAAGCAGGTCGAGTTCGACATCATGTACGGCCAGGGCATCTCGAAGATCGGCGAGATTCTCGATCTGGGCGTCAAGGCCGGGCTGGTCGAGAAATCGGGCGCCTGGTTCAGCTATGACAGCATCCGCATCGGCCAGGGCCGCGAGAATGCGAAAAATTATCTGACCGAGAATGGCGACGTCGCCGAACGGCTGGAGCGCGCGATCCGCGGGCGGATGGACCAGGTCGCCGAGGAAATGATGGCGGGTCCCGAGGGCGACGAAGCCGACGATCTCTGAGCCTCGCTGCGGGCCTGGCGGACCACGCGGCGCGTGGCGCGCGTCGTGGGCGCTCGACAGGCCCGCCCGGGCGGCTAAGCTCGGCGCCAACGAAAGGGGCCGGCCATGATCATCGTCCACCATCTCAACAATTCGCGCTCGCAGCGCGTGCTCTGGCTGCTCGAGGAACTCGCGCTGCCTTATGAAATCCGCTTCTATCAGCGCGACGCCAAGACGATGCTCGCCCCGCCCGAGCTGGCGCGCGTCCACCCGCTCGGCAAATCGCCGGTGATCGAGGACGGCGGCTGCGTCGTCGCCGAAACCGGGGCGATCATCGATTATCTCACCGAGCTGACCGGGCGGCTCGGCGCGCCCGCCCAGCGCGCAGGCGCGCTGCGCTATCGCTATTTCCTCCATTATGCCGAAGGCTCGGTGATGCCGCCGCTGCTGCTGAAGCTCGTGCTCGGGCGCGTGCCCCTGTTCGGCAAATCGGCGCAGAAGCGCATCCAGCCGATGATCGACCGCCATCTCGATTATATCGAGGCCGAACTCGCCGGCCGCCCCTGGTTCGCGGGCGACGATTTCACCGCCGCCGACGTGATGATGAGCTTTCCGCTGGAAGCAGCGCGCGGCCGCGCCGGCCTCGACGACCGCCGCCCCGCGACGATCGCCTGGCTCGACAAGATCCACGCGCGGCCGGCCTATCAGGCGGCGCTGTCGAAGGGCGGGACTTATGCCTATGCGTGAGCGATCACCCGAGATGAGCGGTGTCCCCGTGATCGCTCGGGCGTGAGATCAGTGAAAGTTAACGCAAATCGTCTAAGCGACGATCATGCGAACGATATTTCTCGTTTTCAATGCGATGACGATCGCGGCCATGCTGGCGATGTCGTGCGCGCCGCAAACCGGATTTCTCATGGGATTAGCGGTCGCCTTCGGCTTGATGCTCATCGGCGCGCCTCTCTTCTACGCGATAAAATCGGCTTTCGAAATGGCCTCGTTCGAAATATCCGACGCGCAATTGTTCAACGCCATCATTGCCCTCTATGCGACGGCCGCGATCATTCTCTTCGCCATCGCCCTTTATGCCTTTGTCAAAAATAAGCCCGGCGTCGGGATCGGCTACACGATCATCGTCGCATGGATGGTGGCGCTGCCCTGGGCCGCCATCAATGGGCTGGAGGTAATGGCGAAGAATTGGCACGCCTGACAGCGGCCGAAGTTCGGCGGTCCGAACCGGCCTTGGCGCAAGCCGGACGATGGGCGTGAACGACGACGGGCCCGAGCGCGCGAGCCCATCGTCTTTCGCCACCGTTTTGCGTTAGTTGAGCGGCAACCCCAGCGCTTCGGCCACCGCCGCGTGGCGAATCTTGCCGCCCGACACGTTGAGCCCGTTCGCCAGATGCGCGTCCTCGGCCATCGCCGCCTCGGCGCCGAGCGCGGCGAGCTTGAGCACGAAAGGCAGCGTCGCGTTGTTGAGCGCGAAGGCCGAGGTGCGCGCGACCGCGCCCGGCATGTTCGCGACGCAATAATGGATCACGCCTTCCTCGACGAACACCGGATCGTCATGCGTCGTCGGGCGCGAGGTTTCGAAACAGCCGCCCTGGTCGATCGCGATGTCGACGAGCACCGAGCCGCGCTTCATCGTCTTCAGCATCTCGCGCGTCACCAGCTTGGGGGCGGCGGCGCCCGGCACCAGCACAGCGCCGATCACGAGATGCGCGCTCGCCACCGCCGCCGCGATCGCCGCCGAACTCGCATATTGCGTCTTGATCTGGCTCGAGAAGAACATGTCGAGCTCGGCGAGTCGCGCGTTGTTGATGTCGTAGATGGTGACATCGGCGCGCATCCCGACCGCCATTTGCGCTGCGTTCACCCCCGAGACGCCGCCGCCCAGAATCGCGACCTTGGCCGGCGCCACGCCCGGCACGCCGCCCAGCAGCACGCCGCGCCCGCCTTGCTCCTTCTCCAGATAATGCGCGCCGACCTGCACCGACATGCGCCCCGCGACTTCGGACATGGGCTTGAGCAGCGGCAGGGAACGGTCGTGCGCGGTCACGGTTTCATAAGCGATGCACGTCGCCCCCGCCTTCATCAGCCCTTCGGCCTGCGGCTTGTCGGCGGCGAGATGCAGATAAGTGAACAAGGTGTGGCGCGCCTCGAGCAAGGCGATCTCGCTCGGCTGCGGCTCTTTCACTTTCACGATCATGTCGCTTTCGGCGAACACTTGGGCAGCGGTGCCCAAAATGCGCGCGCCCGCGGCGACATAATCCTGGTCCTCGAAATCGATGCCCATGCCCGCTTGGGTTTCCACGACCACCTCATGCCCGGCGCGCACCAATTCCGCGACCGAAGGCGGGGTGAGGCCGACGCGATATTCGTGGTTCTTGATCTCCTTGGGCACACCAACGCGCATCTTGCTAGCTCCATTTGCCAAGGCCGAGACTCGGCCGAAGGCGCGCCTATAAACCCAGTTCGCGCGATTGTCCCGTTGCGGCGCGGCGCGCGGGGTGCTAGGCGCCGCGCCGGTCAACAACCGGTGAACCGTCGCCTTTCGATGCGCCCAGGCCGTTTCCTTCCCGCCGGTTCCGCCCGGTGATTTCCCTCAGCGATACCGCCACGCCCGCCGCGCCCGAGGCCATGGCGACCGAGGCGCGCGCGCCGACGCCAGCGGGCGCGCCCAGCCCCGGCTGGCGGCTCGCGGTGAGCGCGATGGGCGTGGTGTTCGGCGATATCGGCACCAGCCCGCTTTACGCCCTGCGCGAAACCTTCGCCGGCCATCACCCGCTGGCGCCCGATGCCTTGCACATCATGGGCGTGATCAGCCTCATCTTCTGGTCGATGATGGTCGTCGTCACGTTCAAATATGTGAGCGTGATCATGCGCGCCGACAATCGCGGCGCGGGGGGCAGCCTGGCGCTGCTCGCGCTGGTGAGCGGGCGCGGCAAGGTGGGGCGCTGGACGAGCGGGATCGTGCTGCTCGGGGTCGCCGCGACCGCGCTTTTCTATGGCGATGCGGTGATCACCCCCGCCGTCTCGGTGTTGAGCGCGGTCGAAGGGATCACGGTCGCCGCGCCGGGTTTCGCGAACTGGGTGCTGCCGGTGTCGGTCGGCATCTTGGTCGGGCTATTCTCGATCCAGCGCTCGGGCACCGCGCGGGTGGGGGCGTTGTTCGGGCCGATCATGCTCGTCTATTTCGTCGCGATCGCGGTGCTCGGGGTGGCGAGCATCGCGCGGACCCCCGCGATCGTCGAGGCGCTGCTCCCGCACCATGCGATCGGCTTTTTCGTGAGCGATCCGCTGCGCGCGTTCCTCGCGCTCGGCTCGGTGGTGCTGGCGGTGACGGGGGCCGAGGCGCTCTATGCCGATATGGGCCATTTCGGGCGCAACCCGATCAAGGTGAGCTGGCTGTTCTTCGTCCTGCCCGCGTTGCTGCTCAACTATATGGGGCAGGGCGCGCTACTGATGCGCGAAGGGGCGGCGGCGCTGCACAATCCCTTTTTCCTGCTCGCCCCCGATGGGATGCGGCTGCCGCTGGTGGTGCTGGCGACGCTCGCCGCGACGATCGCGAGCCAGGCGGTGATCTCGGGGACCTTCTCGGTCACCCAGCAAGCGATCCAATTGGGCTTCATGCCGCGGCTGCGGATCGAGCACACCAACGCCGCGACCGCCGGGCAAATCTATGTCCCGCTGATCAATTGGCTGATGCTGGCGGTGGTGATCGTGCTGGTGCTCGCCTTCCGCAGCGTCTCGCACCTCACCTCGGCCTATGGCATCGCGGTGACGGGGGCGATGCTGATCGACACCTGCCTGCTGTCGGTGGTGCTGTTCAAGCTGTGGGACTGGCCCGCTTATCGCGCCGCGCCGCTGCTCGGCTTGTTCTTCCTGGTCGACGGCGCCTTCTTCACCGCCAACCTCACCAAGATCGCCTCGGGCGGCTGGTTCCCGCTCGCGATCGGGCTCGCGGTGTTCACGGTGCTGACGACGTGGTCGAAGGGGCGCCAGCTGATGGTCGCGCGGATGCGCGAGACGGCGATCCCGATGAACGTCTTCATCCGATCCGCCACCAGCGCGGCGACGCGCGTGCCGGGGACGGCGGTCTATATGACGTCCTCGGCGATCGGCGTGCCGCACGTGCTGCTGCACAATCTGAAGCACAATGGGGTGTTGCACGACCGCATCATCCTGTTGACGGTCAAGATCGCCGACGAACCCTATGTCGCCGCCGACGAGCGTTGCTCGATCGAGGCGCTGGGGGACGGTTTCCACCGCATGATCCTGCGCTATGGCTTCGTCGAAGAGCCCGACGTGCCGGCGGCGCTCGCCAATGTCGAGCGCTGCGGGGCGAGTTTCCGGATGATGGACACCAGCTTCTTCCTCGCGCGCCAGACCTTGCTCCCCTCGGCCAAGCCGGGGATGAGCATCTGGCGCGAAAAGCTCTTCGCCTGGATGCTGCGCAACGCCGAAAGCGCGATGGAATTCTTCCGCCTGCCGACCAACCGCGTGGTCGAGCTGGGGAGCCAGGTCGAGATTTGAGGGGCTTGGCGAGGGTTCGCGAGCGCCGCTCGTCGCGAGTGAGGTCGAGCCGCGAGGTGAGGGGCTCGACGGCGACATTACCGCGTCACGCCGGCCCCCGAGCCGGGGCTTGGCTTCTTCTTCGGCGGTCGCAAGGCAGCCTGGCCCCGGCTCGGGGGCCGGGGCGACGACATTTGCAAGGCGGGGGGGCGCCGGCTGAACGCCGCTCGACTGGGCGAGGGACCTGGGGAGGAACGGGTGGATAACGCCGTCCCCGCCCCGATCATCGTCACCGCGCTGATCGGCGAGCCCGATTTCGCCTGGCTCGACGGTCTGCGCCAGCGCCATTTCCCGCCCGAGCGCAATTTTTTGCGCGCGCATCTGACGATGTTCCATCACCTGCCGCCGATGCTCGCGACGGAGCTCAAGGCGCGGCTCGCCGAGGAAGCGCGCGCGGCCCCGCCGCCGGCGCGGGTCGCGGGGCTCATCAATCTGGGGAAGGGCGTTGCTTACCGGATCGAGTCGCCCGCGCTCGCCGCGATCCGCGCGCGGCTGGTGGAGGCATTCGCCGGGCTGCTCACCCCGCAGGACCAAGCCGGATGGCGCCCGCATGTCACCGTGCAGAACAAGGTCGAACCTCCCGCCGCCCGCGCGCTGCTCGCCGCGCTCCAGGCCGATTTCGCCCCGCGCCCGCTCGCGATCGCCGGGCTCGCCGCCTGGTGGTATCGCGGCGGCCCGTGGGAGCCGCTGTCGCGCCACCCCTTCAGAGGCGCTTGACTTGCCCGCCCCGCCGCCCTTATGGCGCGCCCCTGCCTTAGCGCGGGCCTTTCGGGGCGGAGTAGCTCAGCTGGTTAGAGCACGGGAATCATAATCCTGGGGTCGGGGGTTCAAGTCCCTCCTCCGCTACCATCGTCAGCCGTAATCCTGCCTTGCCGCCGATGGCGGTAACCTGGCCGACGCCGCGCGCGTAAACGCGTTGAAACACCCCCGTCCCCGCGCCTAGATGCGGGCGACGGCAAGCAGGAACCACGCGATGGCGACCCACCACACTCATATGCTCATCATCGGCTCGGGCCCGGCCGGGCTTTCCGCCGCCATCTATGGCGCGCGCGCGGGGATGAAGCCGATCCTGGTGCAGGGCATCCAGCCCGGCGGCCAGTTGATGACGACGACCGACGTCGAAAATTATCCCGGCTTTCGCAACGTCATCCAAGGCCCCTGGCTGATGGAGGAGATGCAGGCCCAGGCCGAGCATGTCGGCACGCGGCTGATGTATGACACGATCGTCGAGATCGACCTGTCGCGCCGCCCGTTCCGGCTGATCGGCGACAGCGGCGACGTTTATTCGGGCGATGTGCTGATCGTCGCGACCGGCGCCCAGGCCAAATGGCTCGGGCTCGACAGCGAGGAATTGCTGCGCGGCAAGGGCGTCTCCGCCTGCGCCACCTGCGACGGATTTTTCTATCGCGGCAAGAAAGTCGCGGTGATCGGCGGCGGCAATACCGCGGTCGAGGAAGCGCTCTACCTCACCAACCATAGCGACGACGTGACGCTGATCCACCGCCGCGATTCGCTGCGCGCCGAGAAAATCTTGCAGCAGCGGCTGTTCGCCAATCCCAAGATCAAGGTCTTGTGGAACCAGGAAGTCACCCGCTTCGTCGGCGGCGGCAACCCCGAGGGGCTGGTCGGGCTCGAATTGCGCGACACGGTGACGGGGGCGGAATCGACGATCGAGGTCGATGGCGGCTTCGTCGCGATCGGCCATCACCCCGCGACCGAGCTGTTCCGCGGCCATCTGACGCTCGATGGCGATGGCTATATCGAGGTCGAAAAGGGCTCGACCCGCACCAGCGTGCCGGGCGTCTTCGCGTGCGGCGACGTGATGGACAAGGCGTACCGCCAGGCGATCACCGCGGCGGGCACGGGCTGCATGGCCGCGCTCGACGCCGAGCGCTTCCTGGCCGAGGCCGAGTTCGAGGCGAAGCTGGCGGTGGCGGCGGAATAACGGGGGTTTTTGGGTTCACGCGGAGACGCGGAGGCGCGGAGAGGGCTGTTGGCTTCGGCTGGCGGCTCTTCCAGCTACGGAGCTCGCGCGGAGGCGCAGAGGCGCGGAGGCGGTAGCACGAGGATCGGCGCGCAGCGCCTTTTACGAGTGATGAAAGGCGCCTGCGGCGCGGCGTGACGTCAGCCCCTCCGCGCCTTCCTCTGCGTCCTCTGCGCCTCTGCGCCTCTGCGCGAACCAAAAAACCTCCGCGTCTCCGCGCCTCCGCGCGAATTAACAACGGCGCTCCCTTAGCCGGCGCCTAAGACAGCGACTCCATCCCGGCGAGCACCCACGCCCGCAATGCCGCCTTGTCCTCGGCCCGCGCGAAGCTGTGCGAGGGCGTGGCAAGACGCGTGACGTCGCCCGACCAACCCGCGCGCCGGGCGGCGTCGGCAAAGGCCTTGGCGGTGGCGTCGCCCTCGGCGAGCAGCACGCGGGCGCTCCGATGCGCGGCAAGCGCGGCGAAGAGCGCCGCCTCGAGCCAGCCAAGCTGCGAGCGGCTCGCCGAAATCTTCCTTAACCCCTTCCAAAGCCGAGTGAAATTCACCTCGCCCCGCGCCAGCCGCCACCACTGCGCCGGATCGCGCAGCCGCGCGGCATAGCGCGCGCGGATCGCGGCGGGCGGGGGGAGGTCGCTCGCCGCCTCGATCGTCCAGGGGTTGGCGAGCAGCAGCCGCGCGAAGCGATCGGGGGCATGGAGCAACAGCGCGCTCGCCGCGTCGCAATTGCCGAAGCCGACCAGGCGATCGACACCCGGCGCCGCCGCGCGGAACGCCGCGATCGCCGCGAGCAGATCGTCGCGCGCGCCTTCATAGCCGCTGTTCGCCCCGCTCGAATCGCCCACCCCGCGCCGATCGAAGCGGAACACCGGATGGCCCGCCGCCGCCACGTCGGCCGCGAGCATCGCCATGCCGCGATGCGCGCCCGCGCGCACTTCATTGCCGCCCGAGACGATCAACAGCCCCGTCGTCCCGGGAGCTTCGTCGAGGCTGCCGAGCAGGGTGTCGCCCGCGCAATCGAAGGCGATCAGGCGGCGCATGTCGCGATCCAGTGCGCGATGTCGTCGCCCAGCGCTTCGATCAGCGCCGGGTCATTGCCCGGCTCGGCGCGCCGCCAGAGCGCGGGGCCGGCGATCACGCGGTCGGCGGGGGCGGGGTCGCCGTCGAGCCGCACGATCCGGCCGCCAGCCCAATCCGCCGCCTCGAATGCCGCGAGTTGCGCGTTGCTCATCGCATTGCCCGCGACCGTCACGCCGTCTCCTTGCGCGCGCAGCCGGCGGAGTTCGCGCGCGAGATCGGCGCCGCGCTGCGGGCTCAGCCGCCAGCGTCCGGCCGCCGCTACCTCGGCATCGAGCAGCGCGCCACCGCGGATCGTCGCGACATGGGGCCGCCCGAGCCGCGCCGCCGCGCTCGCCGCCGCCGCGCGCAAATCGCTCGAGGCCAGGAGCTCGGTCGGCACCAGGCTCTCGCCCTGACCCGGCAGCTCGGGGAGCGCGCCCGCGATCCCTCGCGCGGCGAGCGCGCGCAACAGCCCCACGCCCAGCGCGCGGACGCGATTATGCTCCTCGAACAAGGGCAGCAGCAGCATCACCACCGGCGCGCCGGGCGGACCGAAGCGCAGCAGCGCCTCGCGCCCGCCGCGCCAGTCATAAGCGTCGATCAAGCCGCGACCTTGGCGCGGGCGAATGCGGTGAGCGCGCCGAAGCTTTCGAGCATCGCCGCGTCGACCTCGTCATCCTCGATCAAAATGCCCAGCCGATCCTCGAGCTCGGTGAGCACGCCCGCCACCGCGATCGAATCGAACTCGGGCAGCGCGCCGAACAGGCCGGTTTCAGGCGTGAAGGCGGCGGCGCGATCGGCGGCGATGCCGAGCACGTCGCGCAGCACCGCGCGGACGATCCGATCGATTTCGGCTGCGGGAGGAGGCGTCATGGCGCGCCTGCCTAAAGCGTCGGCGGGGTGCTGCCAAGGGGAACGCGGCAACGGCCCTGGTCGTTTAGCGGAACGAGGAGCGCCGCCATGAACGATCATGCCCATCCCAAGACCGAGCCTTTCTCGAACGCCGAAAAAGACCCCGCCGATTGGACGACGGGCGACCAGCCGATGACGGGCGCCCAGGCGAGCTATTTGCAAACGCTGAGCGAGGAAGCGGGGGAGGAGTTCGACCCCGATCTCACCAAGGCCGAGGCCTCGCTGCGGATCGACGCCTTGCAAGAGAAGACCGGGCGCGGGGTGAAGCGCTGACGTCACCAAGCGCGTCGCCCCGGCGGAAGCCGGGGCCTCGTGCAACCGGAGCGCAGCCGTTCATCAAGGCCCCGGCCTTCGCCGGGGCGACGCGTTGGTAGGGTGGTTGAGCTGAGGGGGCGGCGCTCGAAGCCTCCAGGGCGCGCCCTTCACATGCGGCCGCGCCCCGCTATCAAGAGCGCATGGTGCCGCTCGACCCCATGCCCCGACCGATCGATCACCTCGCGCTGCGCGGGGACCCGGGCGCCGTCGCGCTCGAGGATCGGCGCGGCGCGCTCGATTATCCCGCGCTCGAACGCGCCGCCGGCGCGCTCGCCGCCTGGCTCGCGGCCCAAGGCCTCGCGCCCGGCGACCGGGTCGCGAGCTGGCTGCCCAAGACGCGCGCCGCCTGCCTGATGCCGCTCGCCGCGCCGCGCGCGGGGCTAGTGCACGTGCCGATCAACCCGTTGCTCAAACGCGCGCAGGTCGCGCATATCCTGGCGGACAGCGGCGCGCGATTGCTCCTGACCCAGGAAGCGCGCGCGGCGACGCTCGAAGCGGGCGACCGCGCCGAGGCGCGGATCGCGACCGAGGACGAAGCGACCGCCGCCGACGCGCTGCCGCCGAGCAGCGCCGATCCCGATAGGCTCGCCGCGATCCTCTATACCTCGGGCTCGACCGGGCGGCCGAAGGGGGTGATGCTCAGCCACGCCAATCTGTGGCTGGGGGCGATCGGCGTCGCTCATTATCTCGCGCTCGCGCCCGAGGACCGCGTGCTCGGCGTGCTGCCCTTGAGCTTCGATTATGGGCAGAACCAGCTCTTCTCCACCTGGGCGGCGGGCGCGCGCGTGGTGCCGCTCGATTATCTCACCGCGCGCGACGTGATCGCGGCGGTCGAGCGCCACCAAATCACCACGCTCGCCGGGGTGCCGCCGCTCTGGAGCCAATTGCTCGAGGCGCGCTGGCCCGAGGCGACGGCGGCGCGGTTGCGGCGGCTCACCAATTCGGGTGGGGCCCTGGGCACGCGGCTGGTGCGCGGTCTGCGCGCGCGCTTCCCCGAGGCGCGGCTGTTCGCCATGTATGGCCTGACCGAGGCGTTCCGATCGACCTATCTCGACCCCGCGCTGATCGACGCGCATCCCGAGGCGATCGGCCGTGCCATCCCCTTCGCCGAGGTGATGGTGGTGCGCCCCGACGGCAGCCGCGCCGCGCCCGAGGAGCCAGGCGAGCTCGTCCATGCCGGGCCGCTCGTCGCGCAAGGCTATTGGCGCGATCCCGAGCGGACGGCGGCGCGCTTCCGCCCCGCGCCCGCTTTCGCGGCGCATGGGGGCAGGGCGGTCTGGTCGGGGGACACGGTGGTCGAAGGCACCGACGGGCTGCTGCGCTTCGTCGGCCGCGCCGACGAGATGATCAAAAGCGCGGGCAACCGCATCAGCCCGACCGAGATCGAAGAGGCGGTGCTCGCGGGCGGCGAGGCGGCCGAGGCGGTGGCGATCGGCGTGGCCAACGATCGGCTCGGCCAGGCGATCATGCTCGTGCTGAGCGGCGATCCCGCGCGCGAGGGCGAATTGCGCGCGCGATTGAAGGCGCTGCTCCCCAATTTCATGCAGCCCGCGCGGATCGAGTGGCGCGCCGCGCTGCCGCGCAACGCCAATGGCAAACTCGATCGAGCCGCGCTCAGGCGTGAGGTGACGTCATGAAACCCATGGGGCCGCTTCCGGCCGAATTCGCCGCGCAACGCGGTGCCCTGCGGATCGGCGGCGCGCCCGCCGAGGATTGGATCGCGCGCGCGGGGGCGACGCCGCTGTTCGTTTACGACATGGCCATGGTCGCCGCGCGGATCGCGCGGTTGCGCGCGGCGCTGCCGGCGGGGGTGGGCGTTCATTACGCGGTGAAGGCCAATCCCTGCCCGCCGCTGGTGCGCGCGATCGCGCCCTTGGTCGATGGGCTCGACATCGCCTCGGCGGGCGAGCTGGCGCTGGTTAAGGCGCAAGCGCCGGGCAAGCCGGTGAGCTTCGCCGGGCCGGCCAAGCGCGACGCCGAGCTCGAAGCGGCGATCGCGGCGGGCGTTACGATCAATTTGGAGAGCGAGGGCGAGGCCGCGCGCGCGCTCGTGATCGCCGCGCGGCTGGGGGTGACGCCCCGGCTCGCGGTGCGGGTGAACCCCGATTTCGAGCTGCGGGGCAGCGGGATGAAAATGGGCGGGCGCGCCTCGCCCTTCGGGATCGACGCGGCGCGCGTGCCCGCGCTCGTGCGCGAATTGCTCGCGGCCGGCGCCGAGTGGCGGGGGTTCCACATTTTCGGCGGCTCGCAAGCGCTCGATGCCGCCGCGATCATCGAGGCGCAGGCGCGCACCCTCGCGCTCGCCGCGCGGCTGTCGACGGAAGCGGGCGCGGCGCCGCCGCTCGTCAATCTGGGGGGCGGCTTCGGCATCCCCTATTTCGCGGGCGACGCGCCGCTCGACGTGGAAAGCGTCGGCGCGGCGCTCGGCGAGGCGCTGCGGGCGCGGGCGGCGATCCTGGCGGAGACGGCGTTCGCGATCGAGCTCGGCCGCTGGCTGGTGGGCGAGAGCGGGGTCTATCTCGCCCGGATCGTCGACCGGAAGGAAAGCGGCGGGCAGATTTTCCTGGTGACCGATGGCGGGCTCCACCACCAACTCGCGGCGAGCGGCAATTTCGGCACCGTCGTGCGGCGCAATTATCCGATCGCGCTCGCGCACCAAATGGGCGCCGCGCCCGCCGAGACGGTGAACGTCGTCGGTTGCCTATGCACCCCGCTCGATCGCCTCGGCGACCAAGTCGCGCTGCCCGAAGCGCGCGTGGGCGACGTGATCGCGCTGTTCCTCGCCGGCGCCTATGGCCGCAGCGCGAGCCCTAACGCCTTCTTGGGCCACGCGAATCCGGCGGAGATCCTGGCCGGCGGCGGCATCGTTCCTAACGCAATCTTCACCTCTTGAGCGCATAGCCCATGCCGAAAGCTGCCCGTCCGGCGCGCGCGGGCGCGGCGGCGACCGCTGGAGGTTCGAGACGATGCGCCTGTTCTTCGCCCTTGCCCTGCTGCCGCTGCTGCTGCCCACCGGCTGCACCACGGGCGCGCGCCCCGAACTGCCCCCGGCGAGCTATGTCGCGACGCAAGAGGCGCCGGGCGAGGAATATGTCATCGGCCCGCTCGATCAGCTCAACATCTTCGTTTGGCGCAATCCCGAACTGAGCGCCAAGGTGCAAGTCCGCCCCGATGGCCGCATCACCACGCCGCTGATCAACGACATGCCCGCGGTCGGCAAGACCCCGGCGATGCTCGCCGACGACATGAAGCTGGCGCTGGGCGAATATATCAAGGACCCGATCGTCTCGGTGATCGTCGAGAATTTCGCGGGCACCTTCAGCCAGCAAGTCCGCATCGTCGGCGCGACCGAAAAGCCCGCCGCCATCCCCTATCGCGCGAATATGACCGTGCTCGACGCCATGATCGCGGTCGGCGGGCTCAACGAATATGCCGCCGGCAACCGCGCGCGGCTGATCCGCTACGATCGCGCGACCGGCAAGCAGCGCGAATATGCGCTGCGCCTGTCGAGCCTGCTCAAGAATGGCGATTCGCGCGCGAACGTCCGGCTGCAGCCGGGCGACGTGATCATCATTCCCGAGAGCATGTTCTAAGGGGCGCGGCGGGTGAACGGTCTCTACGACGAATTGCGGATCGCGCTCCACGGTATTTGGGCCCGGCGCTGGCTGGCGCTGGCGGTCGCGTGGGGGGTGTGCGTGCTCGGCTGGTTCGTCGTCGCGCAGATCCCGGCGAGCTATGCCGCCAAGGCGCGCGTCTCGGTGATCGTCCAGTCGATCCTGCCGGGCAAGATCGGCATCACACCCGACGAACAGGCCAAGGGCATCGATCGCGTGCGCCAAACGCTCACCTCGGCGGTCAATCTGGCGAAAGTGGTGCGCGGCACCGATCTCGCCAATACGGTCGCGACCGAGCGCGACGTGCAGGACCGCGTGGCGGGGTTGCAGAACGCGATCAAGGTCGTCGCGCAGCAGGACAATTTGTTCGAGATCGGCGCGAGCGCGAACAGCCCCAAGCTCGCCAAGCAGATCGTGCAAAAGACGATCGACATCTTCATCGAGGAAAATCTCCAGGGTGACCGCGACGAGACGAGCAGCACGCTCGCTTTCCTCGACGGTCAGCTCGCGCAGCGCCAGCAGCAGCTCCAGGCGCTGGAGGCCAAGCGCGCCGATTTCCAGAACCGCTATCTGGCGAGCCTGCCGGGCACCGGCTCGCTCACCGAACGGCTCGCGACCGCGCGCAGCCAGCTGACGCAGGTCGAAAGCGATCTCGCCGCCGCGCAATCGAGCCTCGCGATGATCAACGGCCAGCTCGCGGGCGCGGGGGCGACCACCGGGGGCGGCGCGCCCGGCGTCGCGGGGCCGGCGCGGGCGCGGGTCAACGCGATCCAGGGCCAGCTCGCCGAGGCGCGCGCGCGCGGTTGGACCGATCAACATCCCGACGTGCGCGCGCTCAACGCGCAGCTCGCCCAGGCGCTCGCCGCCGCGCGCAGCGAACCGCTCCAGCCGGGCACCGCCGCCCAGGCCAACCCGGTTTATGCCGCGCTCAAGCCCGCCCAGGCCGAGAAACAGGCGCAGGTCGCAGCACTCGGCGCGCGCAAGGCGCAGCTCCAGGGCGATCTCAATGCGCTGCAGGCGAAGCTTTCGGGCGATCCCGGCGTCGCCGCCGAACAGGGGCAGATCGAGCGCGACTATCAGGTGCTCAAGGATCAGTATGACAAGCTCCTGTCCGACCGCGAGGAGATCAAGCTGCGCGGCCAGGTGCAGAATCAGCAGGGCGCGATCAAATTCACCGTGGTCGACCCGCCGAGCGCGCCGCGCACCCCGAGCGCGCCCAACCGGCCGCTGTTGTTGACGGGCGTGCTGCTCGCGGGGCTGGTGGCGGGCGTGGGCGCGGCGTTCGCGGCGGGCCAGCTCAAGACGACCTTCGCGACGCCGGGCCGGCTCGAAAAAGCGACCGGCATGCCGGTGATCGGCGCGCTCAGCGAGGTCGTCACCCCGGCGCAGCGCGCGCTGCGGCGCCAGCATCTGCTCTATTTCGCGAGCGGCCTGGGCGGGTTGGCGGTGGCCTATGTCGCGCTGATCGGGGTGGAATTCATTCAACGGGGGATGGCGGCATGAGCAGGGGGTCGCTGCTGGAGCGCGCCGCGACGGTCTATGATTTCGGCGAGGCGTTCCGCGCCCGTGCCGGCGCGCCCGCGCCCGCGCCGATCGAAGCGCCCGCCGCCGCGCCGGTCGCGCCAGAGCCCGCGCCGGTGCGCTTCGTGCCGCCGGTGGCGGCGCCCGCGCGGCTGCCGATCGATCGCGCGCTGTTGGATGCCGAAGGGCTGATCGTGCCGGGGGGCGCGGTGACGCCGCTCGCCGAGGAGATGCGCCTCGCCAAGCGCCAGTTGCTCACCGGCGCCAAGACGCTCGCCGCCAAATTGGGGGACCGCGCGCGCGCGATCTTGGTCACCTCGCCCCAGCCCGACGAAGGCAAGACCTTTTGCGCGATGAACCTCGCGCTGTCGCTCGCCGCCGAGCGCGAGGGCGCGGTGCTGCTGATCGACGCCGATGTCGCAAAGCCCGACGTGCTCGGCCGGTTGGGGCTCGGCGAAGGGCCGGGGCTGCTCGACGCGCTCGCCGATCCCCGGCTCGCGATCGAGGGGCTGATCGTGCCGACCGACCTCGGCAGCCTGTCGGTGCTGGGCGCGGGGGCGCGCAGCAATGCCGATACCGAATTGCTCGCGAGCGCCCGGCTGGGCGCTCTGCTCGACGCGCTGCTCGCCGCCGATCCGCAGCGGCTGATCATCCTCGATTCGCCCCCCGCGCTCGCGGCGAGCGCGGCGGCGACGCTCGCGCCGCAAGTGGGGCAGGTGGTGCTCGTCGCCCGCGCCGATCGCACCGGCGAGACCGAATTGCGCGAGGCGGTGGCGCTGCTCGACGGCTGCCCCGCGATCAGCCTGTTGCTCAACCGCGTGAGCTTTACCGCCGGGCCGCGCCGCTTCGGCTATTATGGGATGGAGGACGCGTGATGCGGGCCGCGACACGGAAAAATCCTCCCCGCGCGCGGGGAGGGGGACCAGCCGCGGGCTGGTGGAGGGGGTTGGCAGGATGGAGCGCTGAACGCCGCCCCCTCCACCGCCGCTGTGCGGCGGTTCCCCTCCCCGTGAACGGGGAGGATTTGTGGGCGAGGCTGTCGTGGCTGGCGGTGCCGGTCGCGCTGTTCGCCGCGTCCCCCGCGCTCGCGCAGAACAGCCGCCAGATCACGCCCTATATCGAGCTCGGCCAGGTGGTGGTCACCGATTTCGACGATAGCCTCACTTACACCACCGTCGCCGCCGGCATCGACGCCAATGTGCAGACCCGCCGCGTCCAGGTGCAGGCGAGCTATCGCTACGAACGGCGCATTCCCTATGATGGGCGGCTCGAGGATCTCGACATCCACACCGGCCTCGCGCGCGCGGCGGTGCAGGTCGCGCGGCCGCTGACGATCGAGGCGGGCGCGCTCGCCACCCGCACCCGCAGCGACGTGCGCGGCGCGGCGCCGGGGGTGCTCGCGGGCAATGTCGCCAATATCGGGCAGCTCTACGCGGTCTATGCCGGGCCGACGCTCGCCACCCAGGCCGGCCCCTTGAGCGTCTCGGCGCTCTACCGCTTCGGCTATACCAAATTCCAGGGACCGAGCATCCCGAGCACGATCCCCGGCCAGCCGCCACTCGACGTGTTCGACGATTCGACCAGCCATTTGGCGACCGGGAGCATCAGCTTGCCGGCGAACGTCTATCTGCCGGTCGGGATCACGCTTTCGGGCGCCTGGGCGCGTGATGACGCGGGGCAGCTCGCCCAGCGTTATGACGGCAAATATGGGCGCGGCGACGTGGTGTGGCCGGTGCTGCCGACGCTCGCGCTCACCGCCGGGGCGGGTTACGAGAATATCCAGGTCAGCCAGCGCGACATTTTGCTCGGCGCCGATGGCCAGCCGGTGCTCGACGGTCGGGGGCGCTTCCAGATCGACCCGCTCGGCCAGCGCCGCATCGCTTATGATTTCAACGGCGTCTATTATGACGGCGGCTTCATCTGGCGGCCGAGCCCGCGCACCCAGCTCGAGGTGCACGCCGGCGAGCGTTACGGCAGCTTCACCGCGATCGGCCAATTCACCTATCAGCCGAGCAAGAGCGTCGCGATCCGCGTGTCGGGCTATGACGGCATTCAGACCTTCGGCCGCCAAGTGCAGGGCGGGCTCGCCGCCGCGCCGACCGCCTTCACCCCGCCGACCAATCCCTTCGGCCAGGATTTCAACGGCTGCGTCTTCGGGCCGCAGGGCGGGGCGGCGGGCAATTGCCTGAACGCGGCGCTGCAATCGGCGAGCACCAGCGCCTATCGCGCGCGCGGGATCGACGCGGTGGTCTCGGTCAATCGCGGGCGCTGGGCCTATGGCTTGGGCGTGGGCTATGCCAACCGCCGCTATGTCGCGCCCAACGGCGGCACCGGCGTGGTGGTGGCGGGGCTGCAGGACGAAAGCGTCTATTTCCAGGCCTATGTCCAGCGCCAGCTCGACGCCAAGACGACGATCGACGCCAATGTCTTCGCCAATTATTTCCAAAGCGGCATCTTCGGCGCGCCGGGCGTTCACGGGGTGGGGGCGACGACCGCGCTCACCCGGCGATTCGGTCGGCTGGGGGTGGTCGGCGCGCTCGGCATCTACCACAGCGGGCAAGACGGTTTCGGCGACGTCACCTCGCTCCAGGCATTGTTGGGCGCGCGCTATAATTTCTAAAGAGCCGGACGGACCGGCCGGAGGGTGTATGTACGACGAGCATTATGGATTGAGCGGCCGGCCCTTCCAGCTGACCCCCGATCCGCGCTTCTGGTTCGAATCGGCCACGCACCGCAAGGCGATGGCCTATCTCGGCTATGGGCTGAGCCAGGGCGAGGGCTTCATCGTCGTCACCGGCGATATCGGCGCGGGCAAAACCACGCTCGTCGGCCATTTGATGGCGACGATCGACCGCGAGCGGCTGCACGCGATCAAGATCGTCTCGACCCAGATCGAGGCCGATGATCTGCTGCGCCTGGTCGCCACCGGGCTCGAGATCGACGCCGCCGGCCTTCCCAAGGCGCAATTGCTCGAACGGATCGAGCGCGCGCTCCATGCGGTGGCGCGCAGCGGCCGGCGGACGCTGTTGATCGTCGACGAGGCGCAGGCGCTCCCCGTCGCGAGCCTGGAGGAGCTGCGGATGCTCTCCAATTTCCAGGCGGGCGGCCATGCGCTGCTCCAAATCTTCCTGCTCGGCCAGCCCGAATTCCGCGAGCGGCTTTATGGCGGCGAGCGGCTCGAACAGCTGCGCCAGCGCGTGATCGCGACGCACCATCTCGATCCGATGGGGGCCGAGGAGATCGAGCCCTATATGCGCCACCGGCTGAAGCTGGTCGGTTGGGCGGATCGGCCGCGCTTCACCGCCGATGCCTATGCCGCGCTGTATGAGGGGTCGGGCGGGGTGCCGCGCCGGCTCAATCAGCTCGCGGGCCGGGTGATGCTCTATGGCGCGATCGAGGGGC
>LWDI01000090.1:29460-30144 GCA_002083475.1 Proteobacteria bacterium SG_bin5 | reverse complement strand
ATCCGACCCGGAACTCCCCTTGCAGGGGAGGAGCGAACCGGTGTGATTGCAAACAGCTCTAGCTCCAGATCAAGTCCGGGGCGACGTGTTTCATGAACATCGAAGCAAGCTCTAGTCCAAGAGATGGTCGAGATCCCGCGCGCTCGTCGGAACCGCGACGTCGCGAAGCGCCGCGAGATCGACGCGATCGAGTTCGCGCGGAAGCAAGGCGACATGATCGAGTTTGCTCAACCGTTCATATTCGGCCGCGGGCAGCATGACCACTCGCGCCACACCGTCGTGCTCGATCGCCAAGATTTGGGTCAGCGCCTTGTCATGATAATAGCCGAAGCGCTTCGACACTTCGCTCGACGAGACGCGCGGCAGATCGTCCATCGGTCACTCCTTTGCGGGACGATCGTGCATGAGCGCGGATCATCCGTAAACGCCGGAAACGGTCCCCTCTCGCCACCGCTCCGCCTGCCCGCTAAGCTCGGCACCCATGAAACCCGTGATCTTCGGCCTCGCCGGCCCCGTGCTCACCGCCGACGAAGCCGCATTCTTCCGCGATGCCGAACCCGCCGGCTTCATCCTCTTCAAGCGTAATTGCGAGAACCGCGAACAGCTGCGCGCGCTCACCGACGCTTTGCGCGATCTCACCGGGCGCGCCGATCTGCCGATCCTCATCGATCAGGAAGGCGGGCG
>LWDI01000090.1:29042-29424 GCA_002083475.1 Proteobacteria bacterium SG_bin5 | reverse complement strand
GCCCGGCGTTCGACGCGCTTTATGAGAAGGCGCCGATTTCGGCGATCGAGGCGGCGCGGGCGAATGCCCAGGCGATCGGGCTGATGCTCGCGGAAGTGGGGATCACGGTCGATTGCCTGCCGCTGCTCGACGTGAGCGGCGCCGAGACGACCGAGGCGATCGCCACCCGCGCTTATGGCCGCGAGCCGAGCCGCGTGGCGGCGATGGGCCGCGCGGTGCTGGAGGGGCTGGCCGCGGGCGGGGTGATCGGGGTGGTCAAGCACATGCCCGGCCATGGCCGCGCGCGCGTCGACAGCCATCATTTGCTGCCGACCGTCGGCGCATCGGCCGAAGAGCTCGCCGCCGATCTCGCGCCCTTCCAGGCGCTCAAGGACGCGCCGAT
>LWDI01000090.1:27452-28843 GCA_002083475.1 Proteobacteria bacterium SG_bin5 | reverse complement strand
CCGAGATGGAAGAGATCGCCGCGCGCATCGGCGACATCGCCCCCGCGAGCCGCGCCCGGCTCGACCGCGCGATGGCGGCGCTCGAGGCGCCGCAGGGCGATGCCGCCGAACTCGCCGCCAAGCGTGACGCGCTGCTGGCGCTCGCCTGACGCGCTACAACAGCTTCAGATATTCGAGCAGCGCGGCCTTTTCCTCGGGCGACAATCGCGTGCCGAACTCATGGCCGCAGCGGCTGTTGCCCGAATCGCGCGCTTCGCAGCCGGTGGTCTCGCGCACGGCGGTTCCCGGCTGGGTGGCGGCGAGCCCGATGTTCTGGAGATCATAATTGGGCCCCACCGCGAACCGGACCGGGCGCTCGGCGGCGGGCTTGAGCAGGTCGGCGAGCGTCGGAACGCTGCCATTGTGGAGATAGGGGGCGGCCGCCCAAATGCCCTCCATCACGCGCGATTCATATTTGAAGTCGCCCGTCGGCCGTGTGGCGCGCGGATCGAAGGCTTGGGCCAGCCCTTTCAGATTGTTCGGCAGCGTGTTGCTCGGTACCGCGACCGGGCCCATCCCAATGAGCGGGGGCCGCCCGATAAAATGCTGCGCTAGCGAGCCGACGACCGCGAAACTCAGCAAGTTGAAGGATTTGTCGCGTGGCTTGATTTGTGGGCCGACGAGCAGCAGGCGGCTGCCATTGAACACGCCGCTTTGCGCCTCCCGGGCGAGGATCGCATATTCGCGGCTGTCGGTACCGACATCCTGGAGCGGGGTCGCCCAAGTCTTTTGGTTGAAGAAGCGCGTCTTGCCGGGCTTGATGCCATGGCAGTCGGCGCACCCGCCCTGCGCTGTCGAGCGATTGAAGATGGCTTGCCCGCTAACGGCGAGCTGCGTGTCCACCGAAAACGGCCAGCGGGGCGCGCCGATCTTCCCGATCAGCGTTTCGAGCGTCTGCAGCCCCTTGATGTTGGCGCTGTTGATTTTCTTGAAGTCCATTTTGCGGATGAACGTTCCGCTCCGCACCGGATGGAAGGTGGCGAACACGCCGTAAACTTCCCCCAAATTGCGCGCGAGCCCGAGCAAGTCATTGCCATTGGCGGCAAAGCCCGGCCATTGGGTCTTGTCTTGGATCGCCGCGTTCCACAAAAAGGGGTAGCGCACCGGCGCGTCGGCGGGCTGGATATTGTCGGCGATCAGGTAATCGGGCGCGGGGCCGATATCGAGCCCGGCGACGCGGTTGAAGATCATGCTCAACGCATCGAGCCGCCCCAAGCCCCATATGTCGGGCCGCGGCATCGCGCGCTCGACCATCGTGCCTTCGCGCTTCAGCCAAAGATCGACATCGGCGCGCAACTGATCCACCGCTTGGCGGCTAGGCGCGGGGCCGAGCACGCGCGCGGCGAAACCGT
>LWDI01000090.1:27178-27321 GCA_002083475.1 Proteobacteria bacterium SG_bin5 | reverse complement strand
GCAGGTGAGACCGGCTTGCTCCGCGCCCGGCGCGCCCGTGGTGGTGAAGCCGATCGGCAACCCATTGGTCGCGAAGGGATTGGGCAAATAGCCATAGCGCGCGAGCTGATCGGCGAGAAAGGGCTGACCGTCGGGGGCGTTGA
>LWDI01000090.1:24598-27129 GCA_002083475.1 Proteobacteria bacterium SG_bin5 | reverse complement strand
GCCCGGCGCGTCGCGATCGTCCATTGCTCGCCCTGCGAAACATAAGCGATCGGGGGCGCCGGGCTTTGCGCGTCGGCCGCGACGGCGATGAGCAAGCTGGCCAGCGCGGTCGCGCACAAGCCTTTGGTGACCGGCTTTCGCATATCCATTCCCCCCAAGAAACGAGTCGGCGTAACTAGCGAAGGGTCTCATTGAATTGCCTTTCCGGCAAGTTGAATTCGATTTAACCGGCGAAGAGGCGCGCTTGTTCGGCAATTACGGAGGGAATGGGGCGGTACTCCCTGGCTAGGAAGAGCAAGCGCTTGGTCGGATCGGCGCGGTGCGCGCGAAGTCGTGCGGGGCGATGCGATAAGGTTTGATCGACGCGCGCGCGACGGCGTGATTTGCCGGGGGAGCGACGCGCGCGGCGCGATTGGCGGCGAATGAGCGGCGCTATTGGCCATTGCCGTGGCGACAACGCGATGTTGCGCCCTTCAAGGCTTCCGGCCGCGCGTGGGCGGGCCTAGGTCGGGCGCGAGGATGCCATGACCGAACTCGAACCCCGCGCCCGTCTGCAATTGTTGATCGCGATGGCGGGCGACTGCGCCGCGCCCGAGGCCGATCGGCACGAAGCGGCGGCGCGCGCGGCGGGGCTTTCGGGCGCCGAGATCGACGCCGCGCGCGCGCGCCGCAGCTTCGACGCGCGCGTGAACGCGGCGATCGCGCTCGCCTGCGCGGTGCGCCACGGCGCCGATTGGCGCGAGGCCGAGGCGCGCTGCGCCCAGGCGGGCTTCGATGCCGGCGCGCGCGCGCTCATCATCGGGCTCGGCAAGCTGAGCGCCGAGCAAGTCCGCGCGATGCTCGGCGGGATCACCCAATAGGCCCGGCCAAAGCGACGCCCGGCCGCTACCGCGACTCGCGCGTCACCCTTCGTATAGCGCCGCGATCAGCCGAGCTTGATCGAGCCCGAGCGCGCCATAGACGCGGCTGACGCGCTTGCCGTCCCAATAAGCGCGGTAATCGCTCGCGTCGCCGCTCAGCGTCAGGGTCGCCGGGTGGAGCGCGCGGGTGGCGCCGCCGATGCTTTGATCGGGAAAGCGCGGGGTGAGCGTGAAACGCGCCCGCCAGCGCGCGCTGCACTCGATCGCGGTGCCATCATCGCCCGGGCTCGTCACGTCGCCGAGCATCAGCGCGTCGACCCGCACCGCGACGCGGCGGCCATGGCGTTCGGGGCGAGGCGGACGATCGCGGGCGGCGACGTCGAGCAGATCGGCGGCGGCATCGGCGAGCCCGGCGGCGAAGGCGGCGCGTTCGGCGCACAGCGCGACGGCGCTCGGGCGCGGCGCGGCGCTCGGCGGGGCGCCGCAGCCGGCGAGCAGGAGGAGCGACAAGAACATCCGCGGGAGAATCGCCATGGCGCGCGCCTTTCTACAGCGCGCGAGGGTCGCGCGGGGGCACGCGCGCGTCTGGTGCGAAGGCCGCGAAAAACGCGCTCCATCGAAAAACGGGCATGCGGATTTGGCTGTTTGCCGACAGCCGCGCCACCGGGCGAGCGGCTAAGCGGCGGCGAAGATGCGGAACCCGTAATAGACGCGATCGAACTTGCCGCCCCTCGACTCCCAAGCGCTGCAGCGCTCGCTTTCCTATCTCGATTGGATGCGCTCGGTCGCGGCGCAACTCGGCAATCGCTACGAGGATCGCGTCGCGCCGCCGCAGCGGCTGGCGATGATGCGCGGGCTGATCACCGAGGCGCATAGCGACGCCCCGACGCCGCAACTCTCGCTCCAGCTGTGCATGGCGGGCGATTATGAGCTGACCGGCGATTTGGGCGCCGGCCGTTTCCGCGAGCGCCGCCGCGCGGGCGACTTGATCATCGGGCCGCCCAACCAGCCGATCCTGCTTTCGGGCGGCAGCCGCGCGGGCATCGATATGCTGATCATGGCGATCGATTGGGACGATGTGCTCGCCGTCGCCGAGAGCGTGCAAAGCGCGCCGCTCGCCGATTTCGGGCCGCTCCACGCCGGGCTGGTGCGCGATCCGCCGCTCGCCGTGCTGATCGAGACGCTGTGGGACGAGCTTCAAGCGCAAGGCGCCTTGCCCCGGCTTTACGTCGATACCGCCAAGCAGCTGATCGTCGCCCGGCTGCTCCGGCTCGCGCAGGCGCGGCCGCCGCGGCCGAGCGCCGCGCTCGCGCCCTGGCAACTCAACCGGGTGATGGATCTGATGGTCGCGCGCTTCAACGAAGAGCTTTCGGTCGCCGAGCTGGCGAACGCGGTCGGCCTCTCGCCCTTCCATTTCACGCGCGCGTTCAAGGCCGCGACCGGGCGCCCGCCGCACCGCCGCCAGATGGAGCTGCGAATCGAGCGCGCCTGCGCGATGCTGCGCAAGAGCGAGCTGAGCGTGATCGAGATCGCGATCGCGGTGGGCTATGGCTCGCCGCAAACCTTCGCGCGGCTGTTCCGCCAGCTGATGGGGACGACGCCGACCGACTATCGCCGGCGCGGCGGCCCGGCGGGCGCGCCGGCGGCCTAGAGCGGTTTCCGATCCGATTG
>LWDI01000090.1:0-24555 GCA_002083475.1 Proteobacteria bacterium SG_bin5 | reverse complement strand
CAGGTGATTCCACCTGCCTGGAAATCGCTCTAAGCCTTGGGGGAACCCCGCACTATCCACCCGCGTCGCGCCCCGCCAAAGATGGCGGGTGGCGACGACGAGCGAGATGCGGTGATGCGCGAGCGATGGACGGTGGAGACGGCGGCGGCCTGGCAGGGCGCGCAGCCCTGGCCGATGGGGTGCAACTTCACCCCCTCGACCGCGATCAACCAGCTCGAAATGTGGCAGGCCGAAAGCTTCGATCTGCCCACGATCGAGCGCGAGCTGGGCCTCGCCGCTTCGGCGGGGATGAACGTCGCGCGGGTCTATCTCCACGATCTCTTGTGGGGGGACGATCCCGCCGGGCTGCTCGCCCGCGTCGATACGCTGCTCGCCGCCGCCGACGCGCGCCGTATCCGGGTGATGCCGGTGCTGTTCGATTCCTGCTGGCGGCCCGATCCCGCGCTCGGGCCGCAGCCCCGACCAATCGACGGCGTGCATAATTCGGGCTGGGTGCAGGCACCTGGCCCCGCCGCGCTCGCCGATCCCGCGCAACATCCACGGCTGCGCGCCTATGTGGCGGGCGTGATCGGCCATTTCGCGCGCGATCCGCGGATCATCGCCTGGGATATTTGGAACGAGCCCGACAATGGCGCCGAGGTCTCGTCTTGCGACCCGGACGAACTCGCCGCGAAGGCGGCGCTGGTGTTGCCGCTGTTGCGCGAGGCCTTTGCCTGGGCGCGCGCGGTGTCGCCGATGCAGCCGCTCACCAGCGCGCTGTGGCTCGGCGATTGGTCGTCGCGCGACCGGCTCACCCCGCTCCAGCGCGCGCAGCTCGACGAATCGGACATCGTGTCGTTCCACAATTATGGCGATGCCGATGATTTCGCGCGGCGCATCGCCTGGCTGCGCGCCTTTGGCCGCCCGATCCTGTGCAGCGAATTTATGGCGCGCCCGGCGGGGAGCACTTTCCAATCGATCCTGCCGATCGCGCGCGCCGAGGGCGTGGGGGCGATCTGCTGGGGGCTGGTGCGCGGCAAGACGCAGACGCACCTCCCCTGGGTCGCCTGGGCGGACAAAGGCTATGGCGGCGTCGGCGAACCCTGGTTCCACGATATTTTCGAGGTCGACGGCGCGGCGCATGATCCGGCCGAGGTGGAATTTCTGCGCCTGATCACCGCGCTCGACGACCGCGCGCCGTATTGGCCGATCGTGGCGGTGGGCGAGACCGGGAGTGCGGTTGAACCGGGGACGGATCGGGCGGCGGCTTGAGATTTTTTGGTTCGCGCGGAGGCGCGGAGAGGGCTGGGCTTCGGGGCGGTGCGCCAAAGCGACGGGTTCGCGCGGAGGACACAAATGCAAAGGGAAGCGTCGCCCCAGCGAAAGCTGGGGCCTTTATGAGCCGTAGCGCTCCGCTTGCTGGAGGCCCCAGCTTTCGCTGGGGCGACGCTCCTTCTTCCCTCCACGCCTCCGCGTCTCCGCGCGAACGAGTTCTTCTTCCTCCGTGCCTCGGCGCGAATCGATCGAGCCAATGACGGCCGTCGCCCCAGCGAAAGCTGGGGCCTTCATGATCCGTAGCGCTCCGCTTGCTGGAGGCCCCAGCTTTCGCTGGGGCGACGCTCCTTCTTCTCTCCGCGCCTCCGCGTCTCCGCGCGAACAATTCTTCTTCCCCCGCGCCCCCGCGCGAACCGATCAAGCCAGCGCCAACCGGTGCGGCACGTCGAACGCCCGGTCGGGCACCGTCGTCGCCAATTCTTGATGATAGGCCCCCGAGGGGATCACCCCCGCGCCGCCGAAGCGCGCCATCACGCGCTGCTGCGCGAACACGTCCTCGCCGGCGTGCGTCTCGGGCAAGCCCTCCCAAAAATCGAACCCGCCGCACGCGATCAGCTTCACCCGGTCATAGAGCACGCACCCGCCCACCCAGGCGATCTTGTAGAGGCGCGGCGCGCGCGGCGTCGCACCCAGGCGTTGCTGGACGTGCCAGAGGTTGGCGGCATTGTGCAGCCGGTGGCGCGCCCAGGCGGGGCGGTCGGGCAGCACCGTCTCGGGCATGGGCGGCCCGTCCCACAACTCGATCGCCTGTTCGCGCGGGCGCACGTCGTCCAGGAAGCTCAGCCCGATCACCGCGCTGCCGACGAAGCCGCAGCCGGCGCGGGCGAGCGCGTCGCCCATCAGGCCGAGCAGCCAGGGCTCGCCAATCACATCGTCGTCGAGGAACAGAAGCTGCGCTTCCCGCGCGCGATCGAGCAGGAATTGGCGCTGCTGGGCAAGGCCGCGCCGGGGTAGGTTGCGGTGGAACTCGATCCCGACGCCCTTGGCGCGCAGCAGCCGGGCGACGCTCGCGACCTCGGGCACCTCCGCCACGGGCGCCGCGCTCTGGTCGCTCACCACGATCCGCGAGGGGGGGCGCGTTTGGAAGGCGAGCGCGGTGAGCGTCACCGCGAGCGCGGCCGCGCGCTCGTAGGTGGGGATCAGCACCTCGATCATTCGGCCGCCACCGCCCGCCCGCGCCGCGCCGCGATGCTCGCGCGGAACAGGTCGATCAGGCCATCGGCATGGGCATCGAAAGTGAAATCGCGCCGCTGCGCCCACACCCGCGCCCGCGCCGCCGCGACCGCGGGGCGATCGCGCAATTGCGCGGCGAGGCCCGCCATATCCTGAAAAAAGAAGCCCAGGCCGCGGTCGCGCGCGAGGCTTTGGGTGGCGACGATATGGCCCCGGTTGTCGCGCTGGAGCATCGGCAGCCCGCACACCCCCAGCGTCGCCATCCGCGCGGGCAGGTTGAGATCGTCCCAATCGGCGCGGCGCAGATCGCCTTCGTTGCGTGACTGGAAGAAATGCAGCCAGCCGGCGTCGTAGCGCGAGAATTCGGCGACCCAATCCTCCTGATGCACCGTCGGGTGAATATGGAGAAACCGCCCGGCGAGGCCTCGAGCGCGCGCGATCCAGGCGCGCCACATATCGTGGATGAAATCGCCGTAGAAGTGGAGATGCACCCCGTTCGCCGCGAGCTCGGCGACGGTTTCGGGATGGAGCCCGATCGGCCGCCCGGGGACGACGGTGTGGATCTCGCCGTCGGCGTCGGAGAGGCGCGGGGTGGGGGCATCGCGCAGCACCTCGGCCTTGGGCAGATCGCCGTCGAGGATCAGCTCGGGCGCGCCGCCCGCCAGGCGCGGGTCGGCTTGCGCGAACCAATCGCGCATCTCCGCGCTCGAATAGACGCGGCCATCGGCTTCGAGATACAGATCGAGCAGCTCCGGCCAGCTCCCTTTCTCGATGCAGATGAACGGCCCTTCCTTGAAATGCCAGACGAAGGGAATGTCGCCGCGCGCGCGCAACACTTGGTGCGCGAAGGGCACGGTCTGCCAGTTGAGCAGGCCGTAGATCACGTCCGGCCGCACCCGATCGAGTGCCGCGCGCCAATCATCGGCGGGCAGGTCCTCGACATGGCCGAAGGGCTGCGGCCCCACCCAGTTGAACCAGCAGGGCGTGTCGGTCCACAGCCCGAACAGCGTGTGGCCGCGCTCGGCGAGCGCGAGCACGCGTTCGGGGTTGTAAGCGAGTTCGCCGACCAGCAGAATTTTCAGCCCATCGCGCGCTCGCGCGTAGGTTTTGGCGCGATAGGGGGCGAAGCGCGCGCGCTCGTCGATGGCGAGCCCGGTGGTGCTGCGGAAGACGAGCGGCTCGCGCACCTGGTAGCGCTGGCGATAGGGGTTCACCCCGCCCTCGGGCGCGCGGATCGCCTTGTGGCGCTGCATCGGGTGATCGACCCAATCGGCGGTGACGCGCCCCGTTTCGACCGGCGCGCCGAGCCGATCCCAAAACATCGCGTCCAGATCGTCGGTGGTGAGTTCGGCGCGCTCGATCCAGCGCTCGGCGCCGGCGCGGTGCATTGCCTGGACGAGCTGGATCGGCGCGCCCTCGATCCGGCCCGACGCCTGCTTGTTATAATGATGCCGCACGCCGCTGATCGCGAGCCGCGCGCGCGGTGCGCCGTCGAGCGCGGCGACCAGGCTTGCCAGATGGCCGGCGAAAAATTGGTCGTCGCTCGGCAGATAGGCGATGAATTCGCCCCGCGCGGCGTCGAGCCCGGTGTTGAGCGCGGCGCCCAGGCCCCGGTTGCGCGCATGGCGGCGCACGCTCAGTCGCGGCTCGGCCTCGGCCCAGGCGGGGAGCAGCGCGGGTGTGTCGTCGGTCGAGCCGTCGTCGATCGCGATCGCTTCCCAATCGGTGAAATCCTGCGCGACGAGGCTCGCCAGCGCGCGCGGGAGGAAAGCGGCCTGGTTAAAGCTCGGCAGAATCACCGAGAGGCGCGGGTGTCGGTTGCGGTCGGCCATATCGTCCCCATTGGTGGGGCGAGAACGTTTGAACCGCGCGAAGGGTGCCGGGGGGGCGGTAGCGGCGGGTCGTTGTCTCGATGGTCATGCCGGACTTGGTCCGGGGTGACGTTAGGGTTCGTTGGTGCCGGGGGAGCCGGCCGCTAGACCCGTGGTGATGCAAATAATCCTCGTCGCCCCGGACTTGATCCGGGGCAAGGCTGCCTTGCGACGGTCGAAGAAGAAACCCCGGATCGAGTCCGGGGCGACGGGTCGGTTCGATCACCATAGCCCCCCGCGCTCACCCATCGAGCACGTCGCGCACTTTGCGCGCCAGCGCCTGATAAGTGAAGGGCTTGGCGATCATCTCCACCCCGGGATCGAGCCGCCCGGCATGGACGATCGCGTTGCGCGTATAGCCCGAGGTATAAAGCAATTTCAGCCCGGGCTGCACCGCGCGCGCGCTGTCCGCGAGATCGCGGCCCGACATGCCGGGCATCACCACGTCGGTGAAGAGCAGATCGACCACTTGCCCCTGGCGCTCGAGCAAGCGCAGCGCCGCCGGGCCGTCATGCGCCTCGAGCACCCGGTAGCCCAGATCGCGCAGACATTCGGCGGTATAAGCGCGAACATCGTCGTCATCCTCGGCGACCAGAATCGTCTCGGCGTGGAGGCTCGTCTCCCAGCCGCCGCTCGCCGCGTCTTCCGCCACCACATGGTCGCCGAGCAGGCGCGGCAGATAGATTTTCACCGTCGTGCCATGGCCGGGCTCGGAATAGATTTTCACATGGCCGCCCGATTGTTTGACGAAGCCATAGATCATCGACAGCCCCAAGCCCGTGCCCTTGCCGACTTCCTTGGTGGTGAAAAACGGCTCGAAGACTTTCTCGATCAACTCGCGCGGCATGCCGGTGCCGGTGTCGGTCACCGCGAGCACGACATAATGGCCCGCCGCCACTTCGGCATGGCTCGCGACATAGGCTTCGTCGAGCCAGGCGTTGGCGGTTTCGATCACCAGCCGCCCGCCCTCGGGCATCGCGTCGCGCGCGTTCACCGCCAGGTTCAGGATCGCCGATTCGAGCTGGTTGGGATCGACCTCGACGCGCCACAGCCCGGGCGAGGTGACGATTTCGAGCCGCACCGTCTCGCCCAGCGCGCGGTTGAGCAGGTCCGACATGCCGAGCACGAGCTTGTCGACGTCGATCGGCTTGGGCTCGAGCGGCTGGCGGCGGCTGAAGGCGAGCAGCCGCTGGGTGAGCGTCGCCGCGCGGTCGGCGCCCTTGCGCGCGCCGTCGAGCAAGCGGCGCACGCGCGGCTCGCCCCCCACGCCATCGAGCGCGCGCAGGGCGAGATCGACATTGCCGACGATCACGGTGAGCAAATTGTTGAAATCATGCGCGATGCCGCCGGTGAGCTGGCCGACCGCCTCCATCTTCTGCGCCTGGCGCAGCGCCTCCTCGGCGCGGGTGCGCTGGGCGACTTCCTCGATCACGCGGCTTTCGAGCGTTTCGTTGGCGTGCTGCACTTGCGCGAACAGCCGGGCATTGTCGATCGCGACCGCCGCCTGACCGGCGAGGCCGAGCAGCAAGGTCTCGTCATGCGCGCTGAACCGCTCGGGCTCGGGATGGCCGAACAGCATCGCCCCGATCACCTCGCCCGCGCGCGAGACGACGGGGACCGACAAATAGCTGCGCACCGTCAAATGCCCCGGCGGCATCCCGCGATAGGGGGCGTTGCTCCCATAGGCCGGGTGGCGCGCGACGTCGTCGCAGCGGACCACCGCCTTGCCGCTGAAGGTCGGCTCGAACAGCCTGGTCGGGCGCGGCATCGGGAAATTGGCGAAGGCCTGGGGATCGGCGCCCGAGAGCGCATAAAGCATATAGGGGCCATCGGCGGCGCGGTAGAAGAACGAGCCATAAGCCGCGCCGGTGAGCGCGGTGCCGGCATCGACCACCGCCTGGACGATGCGATCGACGTCGAGCTCGGCGGCGAGCGCGGCGCCGGTGCGGTTGAGCGTTTCGAGCGAGGCGGTCTTTTGCTGGAGCGCGGCCTCGGCGCGTTTCAGATCATCGACATCGGTGCAGGTTCCATACCAGCGGATGATCCTACCGTCGGCGTCGCGCATCGGCTGGGCGCGGCCGATCACCCAGCGATATTGGCCCGAACGGTGCCGCAGCCGATATTCGATATGATAAGGCGCGCCGGTTGCCAGGCAGTCGCGCCACACCGCCCAGGCGCGCGCCTGATCGTCCGGGTGGAAAACGCCGTTCCAGCCCTCGCCATCGGTCGAGCCATAAGGAACGCCGGTATATTCATACCAGCGATCGTTGAAATAATCGTGGAACCCATCGGGCAGGGTCGACCAGATCATCTGATCGATCGAATTGACCATCGCGAGGAATTTGGCCTCGCTTTCGGCGCGCGCGACTTGGGCGCGGTGTCGCTCGGTGGTGTCGGCGAGGATGCAGAGCACGGCTTCGGGCCGATCGTCGGCGCCGGGGATCGGCGAATAATCGAGATCGAACCACAAGGTTTCGGCGCGACCGTCGCGGTAGAGCGTGAGCGGCGTGTCGCGGTACGACAAGGTTTCGCCGCTCAGCACCACGCGCATCACATGGTCGTTGAAATCGGCGACTTCGGGCCAGCCCTCGCGCACCGGCGCGCCGAGCAGATCGGGGTGGCGCCCGCCCGCGATCGCGGCATAGCCCTGATTGTAGAGCATGATCCCGCTCGGCCCCCACAGGATCACCATCGGCGCGGGCGAGCGCAGCATCATCGCGACGGCATGTTTCAAGCTCTGGGGCCAGGTGTCGATCGGGCCGATCGGGCTGGTCGACCAATCGCGCGCCGCGATCAGCGCGCCGCACGCCCCGCCGCCCGCGAGGAAAGCGGGGGGTTGCGGGGCGTCCAGCGTCGGGCGTGCGGCCGCGCTCGTCTTGATGTCCATCGCGGCTCGTCGGTCCTCAGCAGCACCCCCACGCCGCGCGCCGGCGCCAGGGCATCAAAGCGAAGCGCGCGAGCAACGCTTTTGGTTCCCAAGTGATTATTAGAGTCTGGTCGTTGAGCTTGAATCCGTTCGCCCCGAGCCCTTCGGCTGGCTGGCAAGCCAGCCGATATACGAGGACAGGCTTCGGCCCTTCGGGCCGAAGCCTGTCCTCGGGCTTGGCAAAGCCAAGACCCGGGGGCTCGGCACGAACGGTGTTGTTATTCGAATTGCACCGAGTTCAACGCCCGCCGAAATGGGCGAGCGCCGCGCGGGCGATTTCCTCGCCCCATTCCTGCACGAAATGGCCGCCGCCCTTGATCATCAGCGGCTCGGGGCAGCCGTTGATCCGCTTGGCGAGCGCGGCCATTTGCGGCGGGCCGAGCACCGGATCGGCGTCGCCCACCGCCATGAAGGTCGGCCCCGACCAGTCGTTCGACCAAAATTCGGCCGCCGCGCGCGATTCGGCGGCGCCGGGCATATCGGGCTCGACCGGGACGAGCGCGGGCCACACTTGCGCCCCCGCCTTATAGCTCGCATCGGGGAAGGGCGCGTCGTACGCGGCGATTTCCTCGGGTGTCAGATGCGGCGTGCCGCGCGCGATGAGCGCGCCGATCGGCAGATCGGGGGTGGAGAGCGCATAATTTTTCCACGCCATGAACCCCGGCCCTGGTGATTGGCCGGTGGCGAGCCCGGTGTTCATCACGATCAGCCGCGCGATCCGCGCGCGCATGCCTTCGTGGACCGGCAAGGTGAGTCCGATCAGCCCGCCCCAATCCTGCACCACCAGCGTGACGTTGGTGAGGTCGAGCCGCTCGATCAGCGCGATCAGCCAATCGCGGTGGAAGGGGAAGCTGTAATCGCTCTGCTTCACCGGCTTGTCCGACCGGCCGAAGCCCAGGAAATCGGGCGCCACCACCCGCCCGCCGCTTTCCAAGAACACCGGGATCATCCGCCGGTAGAGATAGCTCCAGCTCGGCTCGCCGTGCAGGCAGAGGAACACAGGGGCACCCTGCGGGCCTTCGTCGATATAGGCGGCGCGCAGCCCCTGATAGCCGGGCAGATCCTCGACATAATGCGGGGTGTAGGGGAAGCCGGGGAGATGGGCGAAGCGGTCTTCGGGGGTGCGTTTGGCTTCGATCATCACGGTTCTCCAGGGTGAGTCTTTATGGACGATGCTATGTGTTGCGTCCGCTACATCAAGTGCTTTGAAGGCCGCTACGCGCTTATCACCTGCTGTTCGATCGCGCCGAAGATGCTGTGGTGCTTGTCGTCCTCGGCCCAGATGCGCACCGTGTCGCCGGCTTTCAGGAACGGGGTGACCGGCTTGCCGCCCGCGATCGTCTCGACCGTGCGGACTTCGGCCAGGCACGAATAGCCGACCCCGCCTTGCGCGATCGGCTTGCCGGGGCCGCCCGCTTCGTCGCGGTTGGAAACCGTGCCCGAGCCGATGATCGTCCCCGCGCCGAGCGCCCGCGTCTTCGCGGCGTGCGCGATCAGCGTGCCGAAATCGAAGGTCATGTCCTCGCCCGCCTGCGCGCGACCGAAGGGCTGGCCGTTCAGATCGACGCACAGCCGGCGGTGGAGCTTGCCGTCCCGCCACCAATCGCCCAGCGCCTCAGGCGTCACGAACACCGGCGAAAAGGCGCTCGCGGGCTTCGATTGGAAAAAGCCGAAGCCCTTGGCGAGCTCGCCCGGGATCAGGTTGCGCAGGCTCACGTCGTTGGTGAGCCCGACGAGGCGGATCAGCCCAAGCGCTTCCTCGCGCGTCACCCCCATCGGCACGTCGCCGGTCACGACGACGACCTCGGCCTCCAAATCGCAGCCCCAGGCTTCGTCGCGCAGCGGGATCGGATCGCGCGGTCCTAGAAAGCCGTCCGATCCGCCCTGATACATCAGCGGATCGTGCCAGAAGCTCTCGGGCATCTCCGCCCCGCGCGCCTGCCGCACCAGCGCGACATGGTTCACATAGGCCGAGCCATCGGCCCATTGATAAGCGCGCGGCAGCGGGGCGGCGGCGTCATGCTCGTGGAAGCGCTCGAGCGGGATCGCGCGGTGCTCCAGATCGGTCGCCAGCGCTTCGAGCGCGGGGGCGACGCGGTCCCAATCGTCGAGCGCGGCCTGGAGCGTGGGGGCGATGTGGCCCGCATCGGCATACCAGGCGAGGTCGTTCGAGACGACGACGAGGCGGCCATCGCGTCCGCTTTTCAGGCTGGCCAGTTTCATTGATTCTCCTATTGGCTCGGCGGGCGCTCGTCGATCGGATCGAGCGCCGATAAGGGCAGTCGTAGCGCTTCGGCGATGGCGATGCGAGTAGCGCGCCTGCCTTCGGGAAAACCGCGACCATGGCGGCGTTCTAGCCGGGCGATGCCGGTTTGGCTGATGCCCGCCGCCCGCGCCAATTGCTCTTGGGTCAGGCCACGATAGCGTCGCCAGGCCGCGATCGGGCTCGCGCCTTCGAGCAGCGCATCGACCACCGGCCCTGGGTAACGCGCGTCCGATTCGGCGAGCGCGGCGCGCGCGGCGGCGAGATCGAGCGCGTCTTCCTCCCCGGCGAGCGCGGCGAGGCGATCATATTCGGCGCGGGTGAGCACCACCATTTCGGTGCCGTCGGGCGCGGTGAAGCTCTGGGGGTCGTCCATCGTTCCTCTCCCGTCACGCATAAATGCCGCCGCGCGCCCCGATCGCGACGACGAGCACGGTCAGCCGATCGGCGTCGATGATCACCCGCCAATCGCTGACGCGCAGCCGCGCCAAGTCCGATCCCTTGAGCGCCGCGACGTTATTCGCGAGCGATGCCGGATCGCGCGCGAACAGGTCGATCTTGTCGCGGATCAGCCGCGCGTTGTTCGCTGGCATCCGCGCGAGCGCCTTCACCGCCGCCTTGGTATAGGTCACCTCGCGCGCCGTGGTGCCGCTCATGCGGCCGCTTTAGCACGAAATGTGTTGATCGCAAATCACGGCCGGTGCCCGGGCATTGACGCGAGCGCGTGCGCGCCGCACCCTGCGGCAAAGAGGAGAGGATCATGCTCGACACCCTGCCCGGGCGTTTCGCTTATAATGAGGATCATCAGGCCTTCCGTCAGACGGTGCGCCAATTCCTGCTGAAGGAAGGCGTGCCCAATGTGAACCAGTGGGAGAAGGACCGGCTGGTGCCCAAGGCGTTCTGGCGCCAGGCGGGCGAGGTCGGGATGCTGTGCCCGACGGTGCCCGAGGCTTATGGCGGGCTCGGGCTCGATTTCGGCTATAACGCGATCGTCAACGAAGAGATGGCGTATCTGGGCGTGCCCGCCGGCTTCACGCTGCAATCGGACATCGTCTGCGATTATCTCGTCGCTTATGGCTCGGAAGAGCAAAAGGCGCAGTGGCTCCCCCGGCTGGTGAGCGGCGAGACGATCACAGCGATCGCGATGACCGAGCCGGGCACGGGCTCCGACCTTCAATCGATCCGCACCAGCGCGGTGAAGGACGGCAATCATTACGTCATCAACGGCAGCAAGACCTATATCACCAATGGCCAGAACGCCGATCTGATCCTGGTCGTCGCCAAGACCGATCCCGAGGCCAAGCCCGCGTACAAGGGCATGTCGATCATCCTGGTCGAGAGCGATCGCGAAGGCTTTCAGCGCGGGCGCAAGCTCGACAAGATCGGCCAGGACGCGGCCGACACGAGCGAGCTGTTCTTCGAGGACGTGCGCGTGCCGATGACCAACTGCCTGGGGCAGGAGGGGATGGGCTTCATCTATCTGATGAGCCAATTGCCGCAGGAGCGGCTCTCGATCGCGGTCGGCACGCAAGCGAGCGCGCAAAAGGCGTTCGACGAGACGGTCGAGTTCACCAAGACGCGTAAAGCCTTCGCGGGCATGGTGTTCGATTTCCAGAACACGCGCTTCGTGCTGGCGGATTTGAAAGCGAAGCTCCAGGTCGGCTGGGCGCATCTCGATTGGGCGATCAAGCGCCACCTGGCGGGCGAGCTGACCGCGACCGAGGGCGCGGCGGCCAAGCTCTGGCACACCGAGCTGCAATGGGAAGTGATGGACAAATGCCTGCAATTGCACGGCGGGGCGGGTTATATGAACGAATATCCCATCGCGCGCATGTGGCGCGCGGCGCGGGTGAGCCGGATTTACGGCGGCACCAACGAGATCATGAAGGAGCTGATCGGGCGCTCGCTTTAGGCTTTGGGCGATCCGATTGGGCGATTCGTCACCCCGGCCCCCGAGCCGGGGTCCCGCTGCCTTCCGCCCGAAGTCGAGCGGGACCCCGGGTCAAGCCCGGGGTGACCCGGTGAAGAATTAGAGCTGTTTGCGATCACACCGATTAGTTCCTCCCCTGTAAGGGGAGGTGGCAGCCGCGTGAGCGGCTGACGGAGGGGTGTCCCCGGCAGATGGAGGGCGATACCCCTCCACCATTCGCTACGCGAATGGTCCCCCTCCCCTTGCAGGGGAGGAGCTTTTTCTGTCGAGCCTTTGGTTCTGTGTGATCGCGAACAGCTCTAGCGCGGAAACGCCGACGATTTACGCACCCCGCCCCGATGCCGCCCCGTCTCGCAGACGCCAGGCCCAGGCAGCTGCGGCACGGGTCATCCAAAGCGGCCCTTCAGCTCGAGCATCTTGAGCGCGGCCTTCGCCGCCTCGCCGCCCTTGTCCTTTTGCGCGGGATCGGCGCGGACCAGCGCCTGCGCCTCGTTCTCGGTCGTCAAAATGCCATTGCCGATCGCGAGCCCGTCCATGCTGAGCGCCATCAGCCCGCGCGCGCTTTCGCCGGCCACGATCTCGAAATGATAGGTTTCGCCCCGGATCACCACGCCGATCGCGACGAAGGCGTCATAGCGCCCGCTTTCGGCGGCGAAGGCAACCGCGCCCGGAATTTCGAGCGCGCCGGGGACGGTGATCGTCTCATGGCCATGCCCCGCCGCCGCGATCGCCGCGCGGGCGCCGGCGAGGAGCAGGTCGTTCAGATGCTCATAGAAACGCGCTTCGACGATCAGGATGCGGGCCATGGATTGTCCTTCTTTCGAAAATCTTCCCCAAGCTCGCTTGGGGAGGGGGACCATTTGCAAAGCAAATGGTGGAGGGGCGGCGCGTGGGCGGAGGTCGCGGCCCCTCCACCGCCTACGGCGGTCCCCCTCCCCAAAGCGATGCTTTGGGGAGGATTTGGGTCACTCCCCCGCCGCTTGGATCGCCGCGCGGGCGCCGGCAAGGGGCAGGTCGTTCAAATGCTCGTGGAAGCGCGCTTCGACGACGAGGATTCGGGCCATGAATGTTCCTTTCTGCAGATCCTCCCCAAGCTTGCTTGGGGAGGGGGGACCATTTGCGAAGCAAATGGTGGAGGGGCGGCGCGGGGGCGGAGGTCGCGGCCCCTCCACCGCCTGCGGCGGTCCCCCTCCCCAAAGCGATGCTTTGGGGAGGATTTGGCTCACTCCCCCGCCGTGCAGGGGATGGGGCGTTCGCCGACGATCGACAGGCCATAGCCTTCCAGCCCGACCAACGTGTGATGGGTGTTGGTGAGCAGCACCATGTCCTGCACGCCCAGCTCGGCGAGAATCTGCGCGCCGATGCCGTAATCGCGCAATTCCTCCACTTGCGGGTCGCCCGCGCCGCGCCCCTCGTGGCGCAGCTGGATGAAGCGCGAGACCAGGCCCGGCATCGGCTTGTTGATCACCACGATCACGCCCGATCCATGCTCGGCGATCAGCTCCATCGAGTGCGAGAGCAGGCCCGAACGCGCCGATTCCTCGCCGAACACGTCGACGAACATCGACATGGTGTGCATCCGCACCAGCGTCGGGCAATCGGGCGAGACCTTGCCCTTTTGCAGCGCGATCACTTCGTCGCCGGTGACTTTGTTGCGGAAGGTCATCGCGCGCCACTCGCCGCCCCAGCGGCTGCAGAAATTGATCTCGGCGGTCTTCTCGACGAGATGATCGTGGCGGCGGCGATAGGCGATCAGATCGCGGATCGTGCCGATCTTGAGCCCATGCGCCTTGGCGAAGGGGATCAGATCGTCCATCCGCGCCATCGTGCCGTCGTCGCGCATGATTTCGCAGATCACGCCCGAGGGGTTGAGCCCGGCCAAACGCGCGACGTCGACCGCCGCCTCGGTATGGCCGGCGCGCACCAGCACCCCGCCGTCGCGCGCGACCAGCGGGAAGACATGGCCCGGCGTCACGATCTCGTCCTTGCCCTTGGAGGCATCGATCGCGACCGCGATGGTGCGCGCGCGGTCATGCGCGGAAATGCCCGTCGTCACCCCGTCGCGCGCCTCGATCGAGACGGTGAAGGCGGTCGAATGGCGGGTGCCGTTGTTGCGGCTCATCAGGTCGAGCCCCAATTGCTCGACGCGCGGGCGCGCGAGCGCGAGGCAGATCAGGCCCCGGCCATGCGTCGCCATGAAATTGATCGCCGCCGGCGTCGCCATTTGCGCGGGGATGACGAGATCGCCTTCATTCTCGCGATCCTCGTCATCGACCAGGATGAACATCCGCCCGTTGCGCGCTTCCTCGATGATTTCCTCGATCGGGACGACGACGTCGGTATCGTCGCTCGCGAAGAGGAAGGTTTCGAGTTTTCGCAGCGTCTCGGCGGTGGGGTTCCACTCGGGCGAGTCGATCTCGCGCAGCGTGTTGGCGTGGAGTCCGGCGGCGCGGGCGAGGCCCGAGCGGCTCATGCCGCCTTCGGTGACGAGGCGACGGACGCGGTCGATCAGCATGGTGCTCATGCGCCCGAACTAATCACATCACGATGTGCGCGCAAGAGCGCGATCACACATTCATGTGTGTTTTTCGATATTGTTCCATCCGTCCCAGATAGCGCGCGAGCACGTCGATCTCGATGTTCACCGCGACGCCGGGGGCGAGGCGGCCGAGCGTCGTCGCCTCTTGGGTGTGCGGGATGAGGTTGATCGCGAAGCGCGTGCCCGCGGCGCCGTCGGTCACTTCGTTGATGGTGAGCGACACACCGTCGAGCGTCACCGACCCCTTGGGCGCGAGATAGGGGGCGAGTTCGGCGGGGGCGGCGATCTCGATCCGGCGCGACTCGCCCTCGGGCGTCACCGCGACGATCGTCGCCAGGCCGTCGACATGACCGGTCACGATATGCCCGCCCAATTCCTCGCCCAGCTTCATCGCGCGTTCGAGGTTGAGCCGCGCGCCCGCGTCCCACATGCCAGGCGCGGTCCGGCGGATCGATTCGGCGGACACATCGACCGCGAACCAGCCCGGCCCTTTGGCGACGACGGTCATGCACGCGCCCGAACAGGCGATCGAGGCGCCCAGGTCGATGCCGTCGGTATCGAAGCCGGTGCGCACCGTCACACGCCGGTCGCCGCGATCCTCGCTGCGTTCGATCGTGCCGATATCGGTGATGATGCCGGTGAACATGGCCGTTCCTCAGCGCGTTCGGTGGAAGACGTCGAGCCCGTCATGGCCCAGCCGCCGCCGATCGGCAAGCCGCCAACGGCCATGCGCTTGCGCGAGGGAGTCCAAGCCGATGTCGCCGAGCGCCGGGCGCCCGCCGCCGATCAGGATCGGCGCGCGGTAAAGCAGCAGCCGGTCGACCAGATCCGCGGCGAGAAACGCGCTCGCCGCCCCGGCGCCACCTTCGACGAGGAGGTGATCGACGCCCTCCAGATCGGCGATCGCGGCGGGGGCGGGGAGGGTTTCCCAAGGGGGGAGCCTATGATCGGGGAGACCCCGGCTTTCGCCGGGGTGACGCGCCTGTTCCTCAATCTCCAGGCGTCGCCCCGGCGAAGGCCGGGGCCTTTCGGCCACGGCGCGCGCCGGTTCCGCCAGGCCCTCGCTTTCGCCAGCGTCACGATCGGGATCGAGAGGGCGCGTCGTCAGCACCAGCCGTCTCGGGCTGCGCGATTCCAGCCCCGGCAGCCGCACGTCGAGGCGCGGCGCGTCCGCTTCATATGTCCCGCGCCCGACCAGGATCGCCTCGTGCCGGCCGCGCTCCAAATGGGTATGGGCGCGCGCCTCGGCGCCGGTGATCCATTGGCTCTCGCCATCGGCGCGCGCGATCATCCCGTCGAGCGAGAGCGCGAGCTTGAGCGTCACCAGCGGGCGTCCGAGCGCGCGGCGGGTGAGGAAGCCCGCCATCGCGTCCCGCGCATCAGCGGCGCGCACCCCGGTCGTCACCGCGATGCCGGCGGCGCGCAGCCGATCGAAGCCGGCGCCATTGGTCCGCGCATCGGGATCGCCGAGCGCGGCGACCACGCGCGCCACGCCGCCCGCGATCAGCAGATCGGCGCAGGCCGGCCCGCGCGGCGAGACGTGCGCGCAGGGCTCGAGCGTGACATAGGCCGTGCCCCCGCGTGCCGCGTCGCCCGCCTCGGCGAGCGCCATCGCCTCGGCATGGGGGCGGCCGCCCGGCTGGGTCCAGCCGCGCCCGACGACCCGACCCTCCGCCACGATCATGCAGCCGACATTGGGGTTGGGCGCGGTCCGCCCGCGCGTGCGCTGGCCGAGCGCGAGCGCGGCGCCCATCCAGCGCGCGTCTTCGCTCGCGGTCATGCCAAATATCCGCCCGTCACCCCGGCCGCCGGGCCGGGGTCCCGCTTGGTCTTCGCCCCGAGCAAGGCAGCGGGGCCCCGGGTCAAGCCCGGGGCGACGGTGGGATGATGGTGCTCGGTCAGCCCTAAATCCCCCAGCGCTTCAGGGCGTCGTCGACCTTTTTGAACTCGGCCTGGCGCTTTTTCTTCAGCGCCTCGATCCGGGCGAGCTCGGCGTGTTTCTTCGCCTGGTCGATCTTCTGGTCGGCGCGGATCTCGGCGTCGGTGCGCGTCGCGGGCCATTGCTCGACATAGATGATCTCGGGCTTATAGGGCCGCTTGAACTCGGACGCGTCCTTGATCAGCGCGAGGATGATTCCGGCGGTGAGCGCCGCGGAACAGGCGAAGAACCATAGCTCATGGCGTTTGCGCGCGGCGAAGAAGGCGCGCAGATCGGCGAGAGCTGCAAGTGGCGAGAAACGGGCGAAGAAGCGCATGGCGCCAACATAGGCGCGCGGCGCCCGTGGGAAAAGCGCGCGCGTGCCGCGAGAACTGTGTTCGGACGCGCGCGGCCGCGTAACCGATCGCTTGGGTGGCGCGAAGGGCTCGGCATGAACGGTCCCGCCCTCTCGCGTCTCGGCGCCGCCGAGGCCCTCGCCCGCGCCACCATCGCCATGGCCCAGCAGCAGCGGCCGCTGATGCCCCGTGTGCTGCCGCCATCGGCGATGCGGGCATGGGATCGCTACCCGCAAGGCGACATCGTCTCACCCAGCACCGGCGCGCGCGCCTTCTACCACGCGCACCCCGATGGCGACGACGAAGACGAGCATGGCCATTTCCACTTCTTCCTGCCGGTAAGCGCGATGCCCGCCGATGCGCTCTGCTTGCGCGGGCCGTTCGAGCGGCTGCCGGCGGCGGACGATGTCGTCCATATCGCTGCGATGGCGTTTTCGACGCGCGGCCTGCCGACGGCCTTGTTCACGCTCAATCGCTGGGCGACCGACGAGTGGCTCTATCCGGCGGCGGCGATCATGCAGGCGCTCGCGCGTTTCGATCTGCGCGACGCGCCGGGCGATCCGCTCGTCACCACGTGGCTGACGGCGGCTGTGCATTTGTGCCGCGACCAAATCGCCGCGCTGCTCGCCGCGCGCGACGCCGCGCTCGCGACCGGCATCGGGGGCGAGGATCGCGCGCACGAACGCTTGAGCCAGGCGCCGATCGATCTGCAGCAATTGCTCGGCGACGCGCTGTAACCGCGCGCCTCGCTCGCGCGAAGACGTGGCGGCGCCAGGGCTGGGAAGGCTGGGGCCGTCAATCCGGGTGCTTCGCGCGCCCCTTTCTTTTTCGGGGAACAGCCCATGTCCAAATCGATCAATCTCGTCGCCTTGTTGAGCGTCACCGGCGGGCTCGCCGCCGCCACGCTCCCCGCCACCGCCCGCGCCAATTGCAACCCTTCGGGCGGGGGCGGCGATTATTCGGCGTCGAGCACGCCGAGCGCCGGCCCGGCGATCGATCCGCAAAAGCGCTACGACGCCGCGCTCGCCGCTTATGAGGACGGCCATTATCGCGAAGCGGCGCGCGGCTTCGAAGAAGTGATCCCCTATAGCTCCAAGCCGGGCGTGCTCTATTACTATGCGGGTGCCGCGCGATTGCGCGCGGGCGATGTGAAGGGCGCGCGGCGGATGCTGGAACGCTCGGTGAAACTCGTCCCCGATTTCCTGATCGCGCAGCAGGATCTGGGCGTTACCTATGCCAAGCTCGGCGATCGCCCCAAGGCCGAGGCGGTGCTCGCCAAGATGAAGGCAATGGCCGATCAATGCGGCGGCAAATGCGAAGACGCCCAGCCGCTGCTCGCGGTGGTGACCGAGATCAGCGAAGCAGTGGCGGCGATGCCGGCCTGAGCCGACACCGCCTGCCGTGGAAGCGCGTCACCCGTCCTTGAGCGTGAAGGTGACGCGCATCTGCTTCCATTCCTCATAAGCCACGCCGTCGCGCGTCGCGGGCTTGAAGCGCCAGGCGGTGAAGGCGCGGCGGCGGGTGGCGGCAAGGAACTCCTCGCTGGTGGCGCTCACCGGTTCGAGCGCTTTCACCCGCCCGTCGGTGCCGATCAGCACCCCAACGATCACCACGCCCTCGCGCTCGAGCCGGATTTCGCCCGCCGGATAATCGGGCTGGAAGCTCGCCGCATAGCGCGGGTCGACCATCGGCGGCACGAGCAGCGGCGGCTTGGGCTTGGCCTCGACCGTCGCCGCGCCGCCGCCGTCGGTACCCGCGCCGATGGGCCCCAGCGGCGTGACCGGCTCGAACCTCGGCTCGGCGAGCGCGATTTCGGTCGGCTTGCTGAGCGTGTCGATCACCGGGTCGACCAGCGGCGGCGCGGTTTCGCGCGCGGTTTCTCGCGCGGGCTTGGGATCGATATGCTTCTCCGGCGGCGGCGGGGGCGGCGGATCGGCGACAGGGTAAAGCACGAGCGTCGTCGGCTTGGGCAAGCTCGCGACGATGTTGGGCGCGGCGAGCCAGATCGCGCTCAACGCGAGCAGCGTCGTGCCCGCCGCCAGGCCGAGCCCTTCGGGGCGGATCGCGGGGCCGGATGTGTAGGCCATGCTCTCTCCTTTCGCCGCCGTGAGTCGCGGCTGAAAGGATGTTACATTATTGTGACGGTCGCGCAAGATTGTTATCGTCGGAAGCCCTGCAACTGGTCGTTCATTACGTAGACTCGTCACCCTCGCGCAAGCTTCTGCCCATTCTCGTCGAAGCGCGCGGTCGGCGGCACGTCGATCTTGGGCGGCGCGGCCTGAGCGTTGAGGCCGAAGACGAAGGCGAGCACGGTCGCGACCGCCTGATAGAGATCGTCGCGAATCTCCTGCCCCTCGCGCGCGGTGTAATAGACCGCGCGGGCGAGCATCGGATATTCGAGGCACGGCACGTCATTCTCCGCCGCCAGTTCGCGGATCGCGAGCGCGGTGACGCCGCGGCCCTTCGCCACCACCACCGGCACCTGATCCTGGCCGCGTTCATAGCGTAGCGCGACCGCGAAGTGCGTCGGGTTGGTGAGCACCACCTGCGCGCTCGCCACCGCTTTCTTCATGTTGCGCTTGGCCATCGCGTGCATCCGCGCGCGCTGGGCGCCCTTGGCCTCGGGATTGCCCTCGGTTTCCTTATGCTCGTCCTTCACTTCCTGCTTGGTCATGCGCAGCTTGTTCATCAGCTGGAACAGCTGCAGCGGCACGTCGATCAGCGCGATCAGCACCAGCCCGCCCGCCATCGCGAACAGCACTTGCACCAGCATCGTCCCCAGGCTCGCGACGCTCTGGCGGACGTCGGTCGAAACCAGGCCGACCGATTGCTTGTCGATCGAGCGCAGCACGTACCAGCCGATCGCGCCGAGCAGCAGCACTTTCAGCAGCGACTTGCCGAGCTCGATCCAGCCCGAGGGGCCGAAGATGCGCTTGATCCCCGCCATCGGATCGAGCCGATTGGCCTTGGGGGCGAGCAGGCTCGAATTGAAGCTGAGCGAGCCGAGCCCCGCCTGGCTCGCGATCGCCGCCACGATCGAGATCGCGAACAAGGCGATCATCGCCGGCGCGAGCTGCCAGCCGGCGGCGGCGAGCGGGCGCAAGGGCTGGAAATCGGCGACATCGGCCGCGCCGAAGCTGAGCGACGCGCGCATCAGGCTGCGGCAGGCATCGAACAATTGCGGCCCGAACAACGCGATCCAGGCGCAGCCGGCGAGCACGGTGAGCGCGGTCGCGAAATCGCGGCTGCGCAGGATATTGCCCTCTTTGGCGGCGTCTTGGCGCCGCTTGGCTGTCGGGCTTTCTGTCTTGTCGCCTTCCTGCTCGGCCATCAGCCCAGCACCAGCTTGGCGGACGCGGCGAGCCCTTCGCGCACGATCACGATCATATAATCACCCATCGCCGGAAAGCTGATCGCGAGCGCGAGCACGCCCACCGCCAAGCTCACCGGCAAGCCGACCGCGAACAGATTGAGCGCCGGCGCCGAGCGCGACAACATGCCGACGATGAGGTTGAGGCAGAGCAGCAGAAATCCCACCGGCAGCGCGAGGAGGAAGCCGGCGGCGAAGATATAGCCGCCGAAAAAGGCGATGTCGCGCAATTGCTCGGGTGCGAGCCAGGCGCGGCCTGGCGGCAGCGCGTCGTAACTGCGCGCCAGCGTATCGACCAGGATGAGGTGCCCGTTCACCGACAGGAACAACAGCGTCAGCAGCACCATCAGGAACTGGCCGAGCGCGGGCGAGGAGCGCCCGTTCTGCGGATCGATCGCCGAGGCGAAGCCGATCCCCATCGAATTGCCGATCAATTCGCCCGCGACCAGGGGGGCGGCGAACGCGATTTGCAGCACGAAGCCGATCGCCAGCCCCACCAGCGCTTCGGCGGCGACCATCAGGAAAGTCGTCACCGCGAAAATCTGCGGCGGCGGCACGATCTCGTGCGTGCCCAAGATCAGCACCGCGATCGCGCCCGACAGCGTGATCCGCACCGGCAGCGGCACCGGCGCCGCGCCGAAGATCGGCGCCGCCGTGAACGCCGCGCCGATGCGCACCATCACGAAGATCAGCGCCCAAAGCTGCGGCTCGATCGACAGGCCGAAGCCGAGCATCGCTATTTCACCAGATCGGGAATGCGTTCGAAAATGCCGATGGTGAAATCGCTCAGCAGCCCGAAGATCAGGCTCCCGAAGATCACCAGCGACACGCCGACCACGGCGAGCTTGGGGACGAAGCTCAGCGTCTGTTCGTTGATCGAGGTCGCCGCCTGGATCATCCCCAGGATGAGCCCCGCGACCAGCGCCGGGATCAGGATCGGCGCGGCGGCGAGCGCCAGCACCCATAGGGCCTGGTTCGCGACCGAGAGGAAGTAGCTCGCGTCCATCGCATCACCTCATGAAACTGGCGGCGAGGCTGCCCATCGTCAGCGCCCAGCCATCGACCAGCACGAACAACAGCAGCTTGAAGGGGAGCGCGATGATCGTGGGGGACACCATCATCATGCCGAGCGACATCAACACCGTCGCCACGATCAGATCGAGCACCAGAAAGGGCAGGAAGATCAAAAAGCCGATCTGGAACGCGGTCTTGAGTTCGCTGGTGACGAAAGCGGGGAGCAGCACCGAATAGGGGACTTCGGTGGTCGCCTTATAGGGGCCGGATTTGGCCATGTCGGCGAACAGCTTGATGTCGGTCTTGCGCGTCTGGCGCATCATGAAGCTGTGCAGCGGCGCGCCGGCTTGCTGGATCATCTGCGTCGCGCCGATCTGGCCATTGGCATAGGGCGTGATCGCCTCGCGGTTCATGCGATCGAGCGTGGGGGCCATCACGAAGAAGGACAGGAACAGCGACAGCCCGATCAGCACCTGGTTGGGCGGGGTCTGTTGCAGCCCGAGCGCCTGGCGGAGCAGCGAGAGCACGATGATGATCCGGGTGAAGCTCGTCATCATCAGGATGATGCCGGGCAGGATCGAGAGCAGCCCCATGATGATGAGGATCTGCAAGCTGAGCGAAAGCGGCGCGTTGCCGCCGCCCAAATCGCCGAGCGCGCGGTCGATCGCGTCGCCGACGCCGGGCTGCGCCGGGGCGGGCGGGGTAATCGCGGGGGCGGTCTGCGCGAAAGCGGGGGCGGCGACGATCAGGAGCAGCGCGATCGCGAGCAGGGCGAAGACGGCGCGCATCGCATGATCGGTGCGCCCCGAGCGACGTCGAGCGGCGGCGACCGGGCGGCGGCGGGTTTCGCGGAACAGGCTGGGCCCGGAGCCCAGGCGGCGGACGTTGGGGCTCATGCGTCCCCCCGTTCGACCAAGGTGACGCCGGTGCGCGCGACCGAGACGAGCAGGCTGCGCCCGTCGAACTCGATCACCGCGAGCTTCAGGCCCGGCCCCAGAATCATCGTTTCGCGCAGCTTGATCCGGCGCTCGCCCTGCTGCCCGGGCAAGCGGCTCTCGAGCCGGCGCCAAAGATAGAGCGAGCCGATCATCAGCCCGCACACCAGCGGCAGCAGCACCACCAGCTTTAGAATATAGTCCCACATCATCGCGGCATTCCCCCAAGTCCGCAGTTCGCAAAGCAACCTTCGTGCCGGGCGGTGCCCGGCGCCGTTCTGGTGTTCTTGTTGTCGTCTTGGCGGGGCAGAGGCGCTTCCAGCGTCGCGCCCGTCCCCCCCTCACCCAACCCTCTCCCGCACGCGGGAGAGGGCTAATTCTCGCCTTCAGCGTCACCCTCAACTGGTCGAGGGCTGGCCTATCCCTTCGCCCAAAGCCCTCTCCCGCTGGCGGGAGAGGGTTGGGTGAGGGCCTTTTTTCACCGCCCGCGCTTGTCCGGCGCGATCAGCTCGGTCATGCGCACGCCGAAGCGCTCGCCTACCGTCACCACTTCGCCGCGGCCGATCAGCGTGCCGTTGACGAATACGTCGAGCAGGTCGTTCGCGGCGCGGTCGAGCTCGATCACGCTCGATTCGCCCAGCGCCAGCAGTTCGCGCAGCGTGAGGCTGGTCGAGCCGATCTCGACCGTCAGCTTCACGTCCACGTCCTGCAGCAGCCGGAAATTCGCCGCCACCGCCCCGTCGACCGGGAATTGGCCGGTCATGTCGTTCATAAATCCCCCTCGTCCTTGCGATCCAATTTGCTGAGCCGGATCGCCGCGCGCCCGTTCGCGGTGCCGACCGTGCCCAGCCCGAGCCGATCATCGCCCACCATCACCGGCACATCGGTGCCGAAGTTGATCGGGATCACATCGCCTTCCTTCAGCGCCATCAGCTGGGCGAGCGGGATCACCGGCTCGGCGAGCACCGAGCGGACCTTGAAATGCACCCCCATCGCCGCGCGGGTCAGCGCTTGGCGCCAGGCCTGGTCGGGCGCGGCCGAGCGCGCATGGACCTTGCCGGTCAGCTGCGGCGCGTGCGGCTTCAGCGCGACGACGGGGTAGAGAATGTCGAGATAAGTCGGCTTGCCCGCGCCGCTGGCGATGCCGAAACGCGTGACGACCACCGGCTCCTCGACGTCGAAGCCCGCGATCAGCATCGGCGTCGCCTCGGCGCTGCCGGGGGTGAAAGTGATCCGCGCGAGCGGCTCCCACGCCTGGTGGAGCGGCTTGGCGAGCAGCGCGCCGATCCGTGCGATCATCGCATCGGCGGCGGGCGAGAATTCGCCGGGCAGCGGCGTCGGCGCCTCGCCGCGCCCGCCGAAGAACAGATCGAGCAGTTCGAGCACGAATTTGCCGTCGATGATCATCAGCGCCTGGCCGGGCGTCGGCGACATTTTGAGCGGCAGCCAGGCGGTGAGCGTCTCGGGCCGCTCGGCGCGATAAGCGGCAAAGCGCTCGACCACGAGCGGCTCGGCCCAGACACGCAGTTCACGGCGCAGCATCGGCTCGAACACGCCGCGCATCGCGCGCGCGAACAAGGCCGAGAGATGCTGGAGCGTGTGGAGATCGCCGAACGGGTTGAGCGACTGGCTGCCGAGCAGCGCGGCATGCGCCGCCCCCGCGCGCCCCCGTTCGCGCCGCTCGACCCCTTCGGTCATCTCTGAAGCCCCGTTAACCATGCATCGCTACTGAACGACAAAATTGGTAAAGTAAGCGTTACTAATGCCGCCAAAGCCTTCCTTTTGCTTCAGCACGGCGTTGATCGCCTTCACCAGCCGGGCCTGCAGCCGGCTCTTGCCCTCGGAGGTGAACACCTCCTCCTCGGTGGTGTCGCCGAGCGCGAGTAGGATCGCCGAGCGCACCGCGATCTCATGCGTTTTGAGGCCCTCGAGCACGCGCTCGTCATAAGGGGTGGAGACCGCGAGCCCGACCTGGATGAAGTGAACGCTGTCCTTAAGGTTGGAGGTGAACTCCTTGTCCATCTGATAGTAATTGCTGGCATATTTGTCGCCGCCCGCGCCCAGCGGCGCGCCGCTGCCGCTGCCGCCGCCGCCGCCGCCGCCATGGCCGCCCTCGCCGCCGCCCGCGCGCTTCTGTTCGGATTTGGGGACGAGCCGGGGCGCTTCGAAATGTTCGCCCTCGCCCTTGGGGCTGAACACGCCCATCGCATAAAGCCCCCCCGCGACGCCGCCGCCCACGAGCAGTAGAATCACGATGACGAGCAGCAGGATCTTCACCATCATCCCGCCGCCGCTCTTCTTGTCCGTCTTCGCCTCTTCAGCCTTTGCCATTGCGCTTCTTCCTCAAGCTTTTGCCGCCGTCGATCAGGCCAACCGGCGATCGACCTCGCGCGCTTCTACCCCGGGGTCGCTTGCAAGATGGTTAGCGCGCGGCGCCTCCGGCTGCGGGCGCGGCGGGCGCTGGCCCTGATCGGCGCCGGCCTGGCCGCCGCTCACCTGCGCCTGCCCGAGCTTCAGCCCGCGCTCGGCGGCGAGTTCGGCGAGGCGCGGCTGGGCGTTTTCGAGCAGCGCGCGGGTCTGCGGCTGCTCGGCGGCGAAGCGCAGGTTGAGCGTGTCACCGTCGCGCGCGATCTGGACGTCGATCTTGCCGAGCGCCTGGGGTTCGAGCCGGATGCGCGTGTCACCCGCGTCGGCGGCATCGCGCACCGCCTCGATCCGATCGAGCAGCCGCTGCGGCCAATCCTCGCGCCGCATGTCGAGCGGGCGCTGATCGAGCCGCGCGTCGAGCGCGGGGCGGAGCGAGGCGCCGGCCGAGGCGGCGGGGGCGGTGAGCGGGGCGGGCTCGAGCTCTTCCTCGCGCCGGGGCCGACGGACGGCGGCGGCGAGCTGAGTGGCGAAGGCGCGCGCGGCGGGCTGCGCGACGCCGATCAAGGGCGCGGGTGGGGG
>LWDI01000089.1:2125-2400 GCA_002083475.1 Proteobacteria bacterium SG_bin5 | reverse complement strand
CTCGCCAAAAAGGCGGCGCAGGGCGACAAGGACGCGAAAGCGGCGGCGAGCGTGCTCGGCCAGGCCTTGGAGCTGCTGCGCGACGGGCGCCCGGCGCGGCTGACCGTGCCGCGCGACGAGGACGAGCGCCGCGCGCTCGATCAGGCGCAATTGCTCACCGCCAAGCCCGTGCTTTACGTCTGCAACGTCGAGGAAGCGAGCGCGGCCGAGGGCAACGCCCATAGCGCCAAAGTCTTCGCCAAGGCCCAGGCCGAGGGCGCGCAGGCGGTGATCGT
>LWDI01000089.1:1673-2101 GCA_002083475.1 Proteobacteria bacterium SG_bin5 | reverse complement strand
CCATGGCCGCCGAGGAGCGCGGCGAGTTCCTGTCGGCGCTGGGGCTCGAGGAAACCGGCCTCGCCCGCGTGATCCGCGCGGGCTACGCGCTGCTCGAGCTGATCACCTTCTTCACCGCCGGCCCCAAGGAAGCCCGCGCCTGGACGGTGCACAAGGGCGCCAAGGCCCCGCAGGCGGCGGGCGTGATCCACAGCGACTTCGAACGCGGCTTCATCCGCGCCGAGACGATCGCTTTCGCCGATTATGTGACGCTAAAGGGCGAAGCGGGCGCGCGCGAGGCGGGCAAGCTGCGGCAAGAAGGCAAGGATTATGTGGTGCAGGATGGGGATGTGATGCTGTTTCGGTTCAATGTGTGAGGGGGCTGACGCTGGGTAGAACTGGCGTTTGGTATTGCCGCCAAATGCCCCACCCATCGTCGCCCCGGACTT
>LWDI01000089.1:1445-1668 GCA_002083475.1 Proteobacteria bacterium SG_bin5 | reverse complement strand
TAGGCTGCCTTGCGACGGCTGAAGAAGAAGCCAGGCCCCGGCTCGAGGCCGGGGCGACGGTGATCATGATGATCGCGGGAAGCGCCAAGAGGACAGACCCTCGCGCGTCGCTTCCGCTCACCTCGGCCACCCCCGTCACCCCGGCCTCGAACCGAGGTCCCGCTGCCTCGGGCGGGGAGCGCGACATCGGTCGATTCAAAGGCCCCCTCGCCAACCGTTCGTG
>LWDI01000089.1:551-1381 GCA_002083475.1 Proteobacteria bacterium SG_bin5 | reverse complement strand
AACGGTGTCGGTTGGGCGTTGATCGCGAAGACAAGCGCGACCCCGGCTCGACGCAGGGGTGACGGATGGGATCAATCGAGGGCGAAGCGCGTCAGCCCTTGGGCAGATTGTCGCGCAGGAACGTCAGCAGCGGGCCGAGCCAAGCCAAATCCGGGTAGAGCCCGGCGAGCAACGAGAGTTGATGGGCGAGCACCAAGAACAGCCCTTGGGTCGCGCGCTTGCCGACCGATTCGAGCCCCTGATCGATGCCCTTGGTCAGCGCGCCGCCCCTGCCCTTCACCCAATCGAGCGCCGGCCGGCCGAGCGTCGCAAAAACATTGCCGAGCGCGCGGAGCAACCGCCGCCGATAGACTTGCAGCTTGGGCTCGTCGGGATCGCGGATCGCCGCCTCGTCCTGCGCATCGGCGACCAATTCTTCGAGCTTGGCGTCGAGTTCGGGTTCGGCAAAATCCTCGCGCCCGAGCGCTTCGACCACCGCCTCCGCCGCCGGCAGCGCCTCGGCGGGAACATCGGCGGGGGTGCCTTGGTCGTCCCGATACGCCTGCCATTCGGGAAAGCGCGGCAAGAAGGCGCCGAGCGTCATGTTGAGCCCGACCAGATCGCTGGCGCGCTCGGGGGTTAGGAATTGATCGGCGCGTTCGGCATAGTGTTGCACATATTGCGCCTGGATGCCCAAGCCGATCGGGTTGAGCGTGTTAAAGCTCGCGCCGAGCGCCGCCGACAGCCGGTCGATCAACCGATCGAGCCGGGGGTGATTGTTCGTCGGGCCAGCGGCGACGTAATCATCGAGCGCGCCACGGATCGCGCGCCAGGCGGCTTGGCGGCGCGCG
>LWDI01000089.1:0-494 GCA_002083475.1 Proteobacteria bacterium SG_bin5 | reverse complement strand
TGACGGTTTGCACTTCCGCCGGTCGCTGCGGCGGGATTTCGGGTTCGGCGGGGGTGAGTACGTCGATCGCGCGCGCAATATCGGCATTGATTGCGGCGAAATCGCGCTTCCAGAATTCGTCCGGTTGCTCGGCGATGCGGATTTGCAGCGTCTCATCGGTCGCCGGTGGCAAGGCAAAGGCGGTCTCATGCCCCTCGATCCGGCGCTCGAACCAGTCGAGCAGAGGGAGGGCGTTGGTTCCGTTAAACAGCAGTTCGCGTTTTCGTTTCCGCCATACCGAATCGAACCAAGCGGGGCGTTCGCCGAGCCAGAGCGGCAGCGCGGTCATCGACTGTGCCGCATGCTCAGCGGACGCCGCTGTTTCGAGCCAGATACAATCGGCTTCAACAGCCGACCAATTGGCGACGTAGGCGGCGGCGTCGTAGGCGGCGGCGTAGACGGCGGCGGCGTCGGCGGCGCGAGCGGCGGCGGCGGCGGCGGCGGCGGCGGCGGCG